>CAYIOH010000118.1:1882-9409 GCA_964364975.1 uncultured Bifidobacteriaceae bacterium | reverse complement strand
CCGGGGTTGAGGTTCGCAACTTTTTGGCGGCCGCCATCGAGCGGTCGCAAAATTATCTGCTCGGCATCCAGAAACCGGAAGGCTACTGGATCGGCGAGTTGATGGTAGATGCGACGCTCGTTTCCGACATGGTGGCGTATCACCATTGGAACGGGAAAGTTGACCCGGAATGGCAGCGCAAGGCGGTCAATCACATCCTCGCCATGCAGTTGCCGGACGGCGGCTGGAACATTTACCACGGCGGGCCGTCGGAAGTGAACGCGACCATCAAGGCCTACCTCACGCTTAAACTGGCCGGCCTGCCGGTGACCGACCCGCGCATGTTGCGCGCGCGCGAAATCGCGCTGAATTTCGGCGGCGTGCCGCGCATGAACACCTTCTCGAAACTTTACCTAGCGCTGCTGGGTCTGTTCCCGTGGGAATACGTGCCGACGATTCCTTGTGAAGTGCTGCTCATCGGCAAATGGTTTCACGTGAATTTCTGGGACATGAGCAACTGGTCGCGCGGCATGCTCGTTCCACTCGCCATCATCAATCACTTCAAACCGACGCGCCCGCCTAAGAACAATGTGGACCTCGACGAGCTCTACCCGGAGGGAATTCACATCCGCGACCTCGCGCTCGCGCCCGACCCGGAGCGGCTGAGTTGGCGGAATTTTTTCCTCTGGCTTGACCGGCTGCACAAATTTGCCGAGTGGTTCGCGGAGCACGGAATCCATCCCTTCCGCAAGCGCGCGCTCAAGAAAGCCGAGCAGTGGATGCTCGAACGATTCGAGGGTTCGGATGGCTTAGCGGCAATTTTTCCCGCCATGCTCAATTCGCTCATCGCGCTCAAGGCATTCGGCTACCCGGACGATCATCCGCAGGTCGTGCGCGCCGAACGCGAGTTGAAAAAACTCGAACATGAGACCGAGCACACGGTGCGCATCGAGCCGTGTTTCTCGCCGGTGTGGGACACAGCCATCGTGACGTTATGCCTGCGCGAGTCCGGCGTACCCGCCGAACATCCGCGCATCAAGCAGGCTGCCGAGTGGCTGATGACCAAGGAAATCCGCTTCCGCGGCGACTGGCATCACAAGAACCCGGCGAAGGTCGAGCCGAGCGGCTGGGTTTTCGAGTTTGAGAACAAGTGGAATCCAGACGTGGACGACACCGCGATGGTGCTGCTCGCGTTGCGGCAGGTGCCCACAGACAACCCAAAAAAGCGCGACGAGTGCTTTGTGCGCGGGATGAACTGGATGATGACCTTCCAGTGCAAAGACGGCGGCTGGGCCGCGTTCGACAAGGACTGCACGAAAAATATTCTGGAAAAAGTCCCGTTCGCCGACCACAATGCGATGCTCGACCCTGAGTGTGCCGACATCACTGCGCGCATTCTGGAATTGCTTGGCTACGAAAATTTCACGGTCAAACATCCGCAGGTGAAGGACGCGTTGGACTACATTCGCGCGCGGCAGGAGGCTGACGGCTCGTGGTATGGACGGTGGGGTGTGAATTACATTTACGGTACGTGGCAGGTGCTACGCGGTTTGCGCGCCTTGAACCTGGACATGAACCAGCCGTGGCTGCTCAAGGCCCGCGACTGGCTCGAAAGCGTCCAGCACGAGGATGGTGGCTGGGGCGAGCGCTGCAACACCTACGACGATCCCGTTTTCAAGGGCCAGGGGCCGAGCACCGCCTCGCAAACCGCCTGGGCCGTCATGGGCCTGTGCGCGTTTGACGACCCGAATCGCCCGAGCGTCAAGCGCGGCATCGAGTATCTCATCCGCACGCAAAATGCGGACGGCTCGTGGACCGAACACGAAACGACGGGAACGGGTTTCCCAAGAGTTTTCTATCTCAAGTACGACATCTATCGGAACGCGTGGCCACTGCTGGCGCTTGCCACTTGCCGGAACTTGCTCACGCGCCCATCCCTGCAAACCGCGCCGGAAGTTAACGGCCAGTTGCTCAACCTGCCGGAAACACTTCAAGCACCAGCCCGTTGAAAAAGTCGCCGCCGAGGTAACGAGGTGGACAGAGCATCAAGATTTTCGATGGAATTCCGCCTCCTCACGTCGGCGGCTACAGATTGTCGGCGTTTCGTGCGCGGTGTGAAATTTCCGGCTTTAGAAATGAATTAGAAATGAATTGTCCGTCGCACAGATTCCCGGCAAGCTCCGCGGGCATGATTCGGCAGGTGAACCTGGGAATGATCGGTGGCGGCACGGTGGGCAGCGGCGTGTATCACGCGCTCCAGCGCAACGGCGGCTTGCTGTCCACGCGCATCGGCGTAAGCGTCAATATCCGCAAGATCGCGGTCAAGGAGTTTGACGAACCCAGGCCCTACAAAATTCCGCGCAGCCTGATGACACTCCGCTGGCAGGAGGTGGTCAACGATCCCCAAGTCAACCTCGTCATCGAGCTCGTCGGCGGCACGGCCATCGCCAAAACCATGGTGCTCGCGGCGCTGGCGAAGGGGAAGACTGTCGTCACGGCGAACAAGGCGTTGCTTTCCGCGTGCGGTCCGGAACTTTTCGCGGCGGCAGCGAAGAGCGGCGCGAACCTTTACTACGAGGCGAGCGTCTGCGGTGGAATTCCCATCATCAAATCGCTGCGCGAGGGTTTCGTGGCGAACCAATTCCCAGCGATTTACGGCATCGTCAACGGCACCTGCAATTACATCCTCACGCGCATGAAGCTCGAAGGCGCGGATTTTGCCGCCGTGCTCGCCGACGCGCAGAAGCAGGGTTACGCCGAAACGCCACCGGACCTAGACATTGACGGCTACGACGCGCAGCACAAAACCGGCATTCTCGCGTCGTTGGCACATGGTTTCTGGGTGGACCATCGCCAAATCCATACGGAAGGTATTCGCGACGTTTCCAAAATCGACATGCAGTTCGCGCAGCAACTCGGTTACACGATCAAGCTGCTGGGCATCATCAAACAGATTGAGGTAGGGCGCGTCACTCCGTGCGCGCCGGGGCTCGATGTTGGGGAAGCGGCGCGCAGAAGACTGACGCACCCTCCCGATTGCAAATCGAAAATTCAAGTTTCGGTTTATCCGGCGCTGATTCCCAGCGGGCACGTGCTGGCGGACGTGAATCACGTTTTCAACGCCGTGTTCGTGCGGGGCGACGTGGTGGGCGACACGATGTTTTACGGCCGGGGCGCGGGCAAAGACGCCACCGCCAGCGCCGTGTTGAGCGACTTGGCCGATGCGGCGCTCGATTTGAAAAACGGAACGAAGCCGCGTGTGCCGCCATTTGTGGCTCATGCCAGAGGCGGGCGGGTAATCCCGATGGATGAAATTGTTTCGCCATACTACGTCCGCCTGAGCGTGGTGGATCGTCCCGGCGTGCTGGCGAAAATCGCCGCCGTCTTCGCCGGCGCGAAGATCGGCATCTCCTCGGTCATCCAGCCCGAAGGCCACGAAGGCGAGAGCGTGCCGCTCATTATGATGCTCCACGACGCGCCCAACGCCGCGATGCGCCAGGCGCTGGCGAAAATCGGCAAACTGCCCGTGGTGAAAGCCAGGCCAGTGATGATCCGTGTGGAATGTCTGAATTAGCCTTGGGGATTCGCTTGGGTGCGGATTACGATGAATTCGCTTCCTCTCTCATTCAGCTTGCACGGCAAGCTTGCACGACCACTTGATTGCTGGAGCGATTCTGGCATTCTCACCGCTCCTCCGGGCTTCCGGCGGAATAGTCTTGTGAAGTAACACATGGCACTGATCGTTCAAAAATACGGCGGCACTTCGGTGGCCAACACCGACCGCATCAAGAACGTCGCGGCGCGCGTGGCGAAATATCGGGCGCAGGGCGACCAGGTTGTCGTCGTCGTCTCCGCGATGAGCGGCGTGACGGATGGCCTCATCAAGCTGGCCAAGGACATTGCGCCGCTGCCGAGCGAGCGCGAGATGGATATGCTGCTGGCCACGGGTGAGCAGCAAACCATCGCGCTCGCGGCCATCGCCTTGCACGCGCTCAATGTGCCGGCGGTCTCGATGACTGGCGCACAAGCGGGCATCGTCACCGACCGCGTTCACACCAAGGCCAAGATTCACAACATCACACCGAAGAAAGTCCACGAGCTGCTCGACGCGGGCAATGTGGTCATCGTCGCCGGGTTTCAGGGCGAAACGAAGGATGGCCAGATCACGACGCTGGGTCGCGGCGGTTCGGATTTGACGGCCATTGCCCTCGCCGCCGCGCTCAAGGCCGACCTTTGCCAGATTTACACGGATGTGGATGGCGTTTACACCGCCGATCCGCGCATCGTGCCCGGCGCGAAGAAGCTTTCCGAGATCTCCTACGACGAAATGCTGGAACTCGCCAGCCTCGGCGCCAAGGTGATGCAGTCGCGCTCGGTCGAGTTCGCGAAGAAATTCGGCGTGGTGTTTGAAGTCCGCAGCAGTTTGAACGACAACCCAGGAACGATTGTGAAAGAAGAAACCAAAAGCATGGAAGGCGTCGTCGTGCGCGGCGTCTCACTCGACAAGAACCAGGCCAAGATCACGCTCGTGGCCGTGCCGGACAAGCCCGGCGTGGCCGCGCGCATCTTCAAGGCCATCGGCGATGCCAACGTAAGCGTGGATATGATCGTGCAGAACATCAGCCACGGCTCGGGCGCGCCCGCCACCGACCTTTCATTCACGGTGGACAAACCGGATTTGCTCAAGGCGCGCAAGGTGATTGACGGCTTGAAAGGCGAAATCGGCTACCGTGAAGCCATCGCCGACGAAAAAATCGGCAAGCTCTCCATCGTGGGCGTGGGGATGAAGAGCCACACGGGCGTGGCCGGTAAAATGTTCGACGTGCTGGCGCGGGAGGGCGTGAACATTGACATGATTTCCACCAGCGAAATCAAAATCTCGGTGGTGATTGACCTGGCCAAAGGCGAGCAGGCGATGAAAGCCGTGCATGCGGCGTTCCTTGGAAGTTGAGGCTGTCCGGTGGGTGCGTTGTTTTGCCGCCGCCACCCGATCACTTGCCGGGGAAATCGCATTCATACCATTTACGTCTGAAAATCGGTATTTTAGTGGGAGCGGCTTGCTTTTCCTGCACTTTTGCGCAAGCAGTTGATCTTCGATGGTAGCGCGTACGGGAATCGAACCCGTCTTTCAGCCTTGAGAGGGCCGTGTCCTAACCGATAGACGAACACGCCACGATGGAGAGCATGATATGCGGGCCGAGCAGCGTGTCAATAAGCAGAATAGCGACATGAGCAGAATAGCGGCTAAGGGACGCAACTCGACACACGCACCACAGGATAACTTCCCTCTCCCCGCAGCGAGGCGCGGGGAGAGGGCTGGGAGAGTGGCTTCTGAGCCAACCTGCCGCGTGGTCTGAATAAGTCACCTCCTCTCCCCCGACCCTCTCCTCCACTCCGTGGAGGAGAGGGAGTTTGGTGGTGGTGTCAAGTTGCGCCCGCGTGGCCGGAACTTCGCTGTGGTGTTTGCTGAACTAATTGATATATTGCGACTATGAAACGCGACAGAATGATGGTGTTTTTCCTGGCGACTGGGTTGGTGCTGGGCACGAGTGTTCGGGGCGTGACCACGGACGGGACGGGCAACCCTTACCAGGGAGTCGTCGTGCGCAATGTCTTTGCCTTGAAGCCGGCCCCCGACCCCGCGGCCGTGAAGCCGCCGGAGCCGGAGCCGCCGAAAATCATTCCGCAGGGCATCATGTCCGTGTTTGGCCGCCAGCAGGTGTTGTTCAAGACCATGATGCCCGGCAGCAAACCCGGTGAACCGCCCAGGGAAACCGCCATGGTCTTGAGCGTCGGCGAGCGCGCGGGTGAAATCGAAGTTGTGGCCATTGACGAAAACGCCGGGACGATCACCTTCAACAACCACGGCAAGCTCCAAACGCTGAGTCTGGAAAAAGACGGCCCGAAACCTCCAACCGGGCCGGCAGCCGCGCCGTTTCCGGGCATCAGTGTGCCGGGGAATCCGGTCGTGCCGGTGCCCGCCACCTCATTCAACCCGTTGCCAAGTGGCGCGGCGGCCGGCTCCACTTTGAAGAACATACCCATTCCCACCCGCACATTGCGGCTACCGTCGGCAACCGGCAGTGGCGTGCCAGTGCCGGCGCCGCCGACGGTCACGGCCACGCCGCCCCCGCAACTGCCAACGTTGTCGCCGGAAGAGCAAGCCGCGCTCATACTGATCAATCGAGAGCAGAGCAAGAGCGAACCCGGGCCGCCGTTGCCATTCCCGCCCATTCCGGGGATAGACGAATGACACAATTCTGTTAGCTGACTCGTCTTTCCTCCTGTGCAAAATCGAAGATGACGTCATCCGCAGTGAAAGCCAGGGCGCGCTGGCGCGCAATTTCACGCCCAACCCGTGCGCGAAGCGCCTTGGACCGCGCCAGCCCTCTGGCGCTTTTCCTTACTCATCAATCTGTACTCACCTCAAAATCATCCACCACCGACATTCGATCCATCTTGAACCGGTAAATGGACTTCACCATCGCCGGTGAAGCCGTGCGTTCAAACCACGCCGCCGAGCACCACGGATATTGGCAGGCCACCGGCACCAGTCCATGTTTCACCGCGTTCTGATGGACATAGTTCAACCGCGCCAGGTAAGACCGCTGATGCGTGAGTTTCGTGTCCCGAAAGTTGAACCAAACCTGCCGCCCGGGCGCAGCATCGAGCTTGTTCACCCATTCCGCTGTCTTGACGTGCAACACGCTGAGCATGTCGCTCAAACCGGAAGCGTCGGCGGCCTCAGCCGGCGAATGGGCCACGAAATGGTAGTGATTCGAAAACACCGCCCACGCCTCCAACTGCCAGCCGAATCTTTCTGCCATCGTCAGCAGGCCACGATGCAGGACCGCCAGCCGCTTTACGCCGCGAAAGTGATGCGCCTTCTGATAAGTGGAAACCGTGACAAAGTAAGTCGCGCGGCTGGAAAGCTGGTGCTTGGGGGCGTGTGGCCAGGGTGTCTTCGGTTCGGGCATGCGGCGACGATGGCGCGGGTAAGGTCGGATGTGAAGTCGAAAAATTCAACCGCGGCTGCGCGGCACGCCTTGGACTGCGCCAGCCCTTCCGCCTTTGCGGCACGCCAAAGCGCCGCTACGGCGCGACGGCGGCTGGCGCTTCCGGGGCGGCACACTCGTGTAAATATCCCATGAACAGTAGTTGTGTCTGGCAAGTGCGTTGACTTAATAGCGGTAGAGGGCTACCGCACTCCACGACGCTAACGCGCAATTCCACGCCCCCAACCCAACGCAAGTGAAGCGCCCTACCCAGGAAAGTGCGGCTTCACGCAAAGGTAGGGCGGGCAGTCCTCCCCGCCCCTTCCAGCGCGAACCTGCCCGCGACGGCCCGCTGCGACGGCGCGACAGCGCGGCGAGTGCGCTAGCAACGGGGGGCGGAGTGAGACCGTCTCAAAATTCGATTATTTCTTCCATGAACTGTTCATACCGCCGCAAGGTCTTGGAGTGCGCCAGTCCTCTGGCGCTTTTTTCGACCCACGACGCTAACGCGCAATTCCACGCCCCAGCCCAGTGACGGCGCGCACGGGAGTGA
>CAYIOH010000118.1:0-1782 GCA_964364975.1 uncultured Bifidobacteriaceae bacterium | reverse complement strand
CCCAGTGACGGCGCGCACGGGAGTGACACGCCCTACCTAAAAAATGAAAAAGCCCCGAATTGCTTCGGGGCTTGATTGAAAACAAACTAATTTAGTTCTTGCGACGACGGAAGATAAACAACGAGGCCAGACCGAGGCCCGCCAACACAAGCGTGCCCGGCTCCGGAACCGCCTGCACGGTAAATGACGCCATACCGATGCCATTCATGTCCAGAACTGTGGGATCGGTGTTAGCCTTCAGGGCGATGTCGTAGAGACTTGATTTCCCAACATTCACTCCGCCGGCTAGCGCGAGATCGTAAGTGGCATACGAACCCCCGTTGTACCACGCTCTGAGTTGGATTGTCGCGGTGCCGATCGCCAAGCCGGTATCGACTACACTTCCGTACCATTGGCCGCCACCGTCCGCGGCTGTGGTAATCGCAGCGGTTGGACCGGGTACAATGAAGGCCATCAAGCTAGCAGCAATCGGTAGCAACGAGCCTTCCGACTGGCCAGCGCCGGCTGCCATGTAGGCTTCAACGCTATAATCATCGCTCAAGTACCAACCGGTGGCTGCGGGGCTGGCTGGCGATCCAATCGTGATACCGTTTGCGCCGTCATAATAGACCATTGAAAAGTTGCCCTGTGCGAACGAACTCACAGTCAAGGCCACTATTGACGCTGTTAATATGAGGGTTTTTTTCATGTTTTTTACTACTTTCTTAGGTTTGGTTGTATTACTGCGTTTCTTTTGAGATTAAGGGTTTACTGGACGGTTACGTTTCTCACCCAATTGAATGTGCCGGAGGGTGTGTTGATGAAGAAGCCATCCCCAGGAGTCAGTGACGGAACGCTCGGAAGCCAGCTACTTGCCGTCTTTTGATGAATAGTATACGACTGTGTATTGGTTTTCCACAAGTATAGCTTGTCACCTGTCGGCACATTGGTCAGCTGCATCGTGCTAACCAGACCGCTGTCAGGGAACTTGTTGCCCGAAAGGTTGAACAATAACGAATAGGCGTTGGTTAGATTACCTTGCAACACCTCACCCACAAATGTGCATGTCAGCGTATTGGTACCAGCGGGAACGAATACGAAGAAACCTTCACCGGGGTTCAACGTCGCGTTGCCATTGGGAAGCCATCCAGTGGCCGTCCTCTGGTAAATTGTGAAGCTGGCCCCGCCCCACTTAAGCACCTTGGATGTGTTAGGAAGGGTGCTTCCAAGTAATCCGTTCACAGTATTCGTGGCCGCTACAAGTGGATTAGCTACCAGCGTGTATTTTGCGCCTCCAACGAACTCCTTGTTGACGTAACCCACCACGTTTTGTGAAAGGACATCTGCCGCCATGGAGGAGGCGAGTCCTGCGGAAAGGATTGCTGCCGCGAGCAATGTTTTTGTTCTCATAGTTTTAATTCTGTTCTTATCGGTTGTTACCGTGTGTGCAGCTAATTTCTCAGAAGCGCAAATCCAAGTCAACAGTTTTTTCAATTTTTTTTGAACCCATTTTTCAACGGATCAATTCCGCCGCATCGCCCTGTTTTACAACGGTTTGCGGTGTGGATGGCGGTGAAAAAGCACGCCGGAGTTCCGCCTTGAGACGCATTTTTTCCACCCGGCTGGCTTATCACCAGTAATAGGGACAGGATATTTTTGGGGGGAGTGGCATTTGGCCGTAGCCCCGTCTTGTGAGAGCGGGGAACTGAGACTGTCTCAAAATTCGATGATTTCTTCCTCTCTCCATAAGGAACGAATGGGGAGAGGACCGAGGAGAGGGGAATGCTGAACAAAAACGCTCCT
>CAYIOH010000117.1:0-9431 GCA_964364975.1 uncultured Bifidobacteriaceae bacterium | reverse complement strand
GGGCTTCAGCCCGCTTCGGCTTCAGATTGCATTCGGACGATGAAATGGCGTGAACGCCGCGCTCCAATTTCACTCGCCGCACGTCTGGTTTTCCAAAACAATCCGCCCGTGCCGAAGTGGGCGAAAATGGTTGTGGCGATTCTGCTGATGCCGGTGTGCATCGGGGCGGGAAAGACGTTGTGGATGGTGATGCGCGCGTGCGGCGGCGCGGACCTCACCCTCGTCCCGATTCTCGCGGGCGCGGCGTGCTGGGTCGTGATTTATCTGCTGCTGCCCAAGCCGATGTGGCTTTACGTTTTTGGCCACGAACTGACGCACGCGCTCTGGGTCTGGTTGTTCGGCGGGCGCGTGAAAAAATTCAAAACCACATCCGACGGCGGGCACGTGGTCGTGGACAAAACCAATTTCCTCATCGCGCTTGCGCCGTATTTTTTTCCGTTCTACGCGGTGATGGTGGTGGCGACCTTCGCCGGCGGGCATTTGGTATGGGGTTGGAAAGGCTACCTCGCGTGGTTTCATTTGCTGGTGGGCGCAGCCTACGCGTTCCACGTGACCCTGACGGCGCAAATCTTGAAGACGCAACAGTCGGACATCACGCGCCAGGGCTACTTGTTTTCCGCAGTGGTGATTTTTCTGGGCAACGCGCTGGTGCTGCTTATCGGCATCCCGTTGCTCACGGCCAAGGTGGATTTGTCAACGATGCTCGGCTGGTGGTTTGAGAACACTGGCGAAGTGATTCACCGGTTTGGAAAAATGTTCTGACGCGAGCAAAACGCGGATGGACATGAAAGATTGAGACACGGATTTCACGGATTAACACGGAATGGCTCTAAATCTGGGCGAATCCGTGAAATCCGTGTCACTTCAGTTTTGGGGGCCGTCTCCAAAAAAATCTTCCTGACAAACCTGCGCGCCAGCCGCATCATAATCCGTATGAAGCAATGGATTTCGGACTACATCAAGTTACAGAACGCCACGCAAGCTACCATCCCGGTGGACGGCGTGGCGCAGGTCGTTGAAAAACTCCGGGAAGCGCTCAAGGCTGACCGGCAGATTTTCGTGTTCGGCAACGGCGGCAGCGCGGCCAGTGCGTCGCACTTTGCCACCGACCTCGGCAAGGGCGCGTCGGACAAGCTCGGCAAACGCTTCCGCGTGCTGTCACTCAACGACAACGTGCCTTGGATGACCGCGCTGGCCAACGATTACGCCTACGAAGACGTCTTCGTAGGCCAGTTGCAGAACTACGGCCAGCGGGGCGACCTCGCCCTCAGCATCAGCGTGAGCGGCAATTCCCCGAATTGCGTGAAGGCGCTGGAATGGGCCAGGCAGAACGGGCTGCAGACCGTCGCCCTCGTCGGCGCGAAACGCGGGCGCATGGCCGAAATCGCCGAACACGTTCTCGTCATCAACGACACGCACTATGGCCGCGTCGAAGACGCGCACATGGGCATCCTTCACATACTGTGCTACGCGTTCATGGAAAATCCGCAGTGGGGAAAATAAATTTCACAGTTTAGATTTGCGACCTGTCCTCGCGCATATCCCTCATACTAGTGGACATTGACATCGATTTTTTCAGTAGCCTTAGTGGGCTCAAGCTTGAGGTCGAAATAGAGCTTTCGCGGTATTTGTCGGTGATCGCCCCTGTGGTCAAAAGTTTTCCGTTGGACATATTGACCAGGTTTGACCGGATTGGCGACAATAGTTGTGAAACCGTCTCCGTGAAAAGTGCCATTTCCATCACCCCATAAAATAATTTCATCAACGGTGTTTGTAAGCGTGGCGACCAGTTCATTGTTTACCTCGATACGACAACCAGGATCGCTCACTTCGACACTTACCCGATAGCCGCGAAGTCCATCACGCTCGCCTAAAGAGCGATCAAACCAGTCGCTAGCGTTAGGGTTTGTGGGTCTAGGAGTTTCGCAACCAACCAAGAGGGCAAAACACGCGAAAAGAAGCAAAGTTTTCATTGGTTCAGCATGGCGCGGTGATTAGAAGGTTCAAGTGCAAAGTTCGGGAGACATTTCCAAAGAGAAAATTCCTTTGCGCCTCCGTGTCTTTGCGTTGAAATTTCGTCGTGCCTGCGACTGAAGCCATCCGCAAAAAGTTGAGCGTCCTCCCGCACAAGCCGGGCGTGTACCTGATGAAGGACCGTTTCGGCACGGTGATTTACGTCGGCAAGGCGCGCGATTTGCGCAAGCGGGTGAGCCAGTATTTTCATCCGTCCAGGCGCATGGGCTGGGACTTGAAGTTCAACGCGCTGGTCGAGGCGATTCACGATTTCGACGTTCACGTGGTGAAGAGCGAGCCGGAATCGCTGCTGCTCGAAGGCAAGCTCATCAAAGAGTTCCATCCGCGTTACAATGTCAGCTTCCGCGACGACAAGCGTTTCCTGATGGTGAAGGTCAACCTGAACGACCCGATTCCGAACTTCGCCTTCGCGCGCCTGCGGAAGGACGATGGCGCGCGTTACTTCGGGCCCTTCACCAATTCCACCGCCGCGCGCAACACGCTCGCGCTCGTGCGCAAGCAATTCAACCTGCGTGGTTGCCGTGTGTTCACTCCGGGTGATGCGGATTACAAACATTGCCTTTACGCGCACCTCAAATACTGCACCGCGCCGTGCATCGGCAACGTGACGCGCGAGCAATACGTCGAACAAGTCCGCGCCGCGTGCGATTTCCTGGACGGCCAATGCCGCGAGATGAAGGACCAGCTTGAACTGGAGATGCGCAAGGCCGCCACGTCGCAGAATTACGAGAAAGCCGCCGACTTGCGCGACCTCATCAAGGATTTGGAGCGCACGACAAAGAAGGAGAAATCGTTCGAGCGCGTGCCGTATTCGCTGCCAATGTCGCTGGACCCGGAAAATGATCTGGTCGAACTCGCCAAAGCGCTCGGCCTGCCCGCGCCACCGCGTCGCATCGAAGGCTTTGACATCTCGAACATCAGCGGCACGTTCGCCGTCGCCTCGCTGGTGAGCTTCAAGCACGGCCGGCCCGACCGCGCGAATTATCGCCGCTTCAAAATCAAATCCGTCGAGGGCCAGGATGATTTTGCCAGCATGGCAGAGGTGGTGCGGCGACGATACACGAGGTTGTTGAATGAGTCGAAGGTCGAGAGTCGAGAGTCGAGGGCTGAAGACGGCGAGGCGATACCGCAGGAGTTGCAGAAGCTGGTGGATGAAACGAGTGCGAAAGTACGACGAGGTGGGAAGTCGAAGACTGTAGCGGCGGTCTATGACCGCCGGACCGAAGATCGGCGCTCACAGAGCGCCGCTACAAATTTACCCGACCTCATCCTCATTGACGGCGGCAAGGGCCAGCTCAACGCCGCGTGCGCCGAACTCGCAAAGCTTGGCTTGGAGAAGATTCCCGTCATCGGGCTGGCCAAGGAGTTCGAGGAGATTTATCGGCCCGGTGACAGCAAACCGTTGCGCCTCGGCCTCGATCATCCCGCCGTGAAATTGCTCCAGCGCATCCGCGATGAATCGCATCGCGTGGCCAATTCCTACAATGCCCAGCTACGCATCAAACGCATTTCCGAGAGCATCCTCGACGAGTTCCCCGGCATCGGCGAGCAGCGCAAGGCGGCCTTGCTGAAAAAATTCGGCTCGGTTCAGCGGCTGCGCACCGCGACCGTTGAACAAATCTCCATCGTGCCCGGCTTCGGCGGCAAGGCTGCGGCGGAGTTGAAGGCGTTTCTGGAAGCGCGGTCAACCCTCACTTGATGTAGGAGACGACGTGAGGAGTCTCAATTCGGCATCGCGGGATTGAAGCGCGACCGGCATTGAAATTTGAGTCTCGTCACCTCGACTCCTACAGCCGTCAAAGGAAAGAAATTCGTGTTCATTCGCGTTCATTCGTGGTTTAAGCTTGCCGGCGCATGAATATCCAAGTGGCCGTCCTCTGCGACGCGGCGACCGACGACAACGGCAAGCTCAACTTCCTCGGCGCGTTCGACACGATTTACGCGCGCGAACTGCCCGCCATCCATCCGCAATGCGCCGTGGCGTTGCGCGTGACGTTTCTCAGCGGTGACGAGGGCAAGCGGCAGATGAAACTCAACTTCGTGGACGCCGATGGCCACGCGATCATGCCGCCCATTGAAATCCCGGTGGAGGTCACGCTGCCCGAGGACATGCACTTCGGCACGCGCAATTTCATCATCAACATCCAGCAATTGAAATTCGACGAGCCGGGTCTTTACTCGGTGGACCTCTCGCTGGACGGCCAGTCGCAGGCGAGCATTCCACTGCTGGTCAAACACGTCCCACCGCCACAACCGGCGTAGAAACGCGGGCGTTTCCGTGGCGTTCATCCTGGTGAAGTCCGCGTTCGGACTGCTCGGTCGTGGCGACAGTGAAAATGCAGTTCACGAAGTGAAAGAAACATTCTCCCTCTCTCACCTATAGCTCTCCCACTCCGGCTCGTTGTCGAAAATCCAGCGGTAGTATTCCTTCTCCTTCAACTTCACGCCGGCTTCCTCGTCCACGACCACGGTGCAGCGCGCGTGCAGTTGCAGCGCGCTCGCCGTGACCATGCTCGTGATCGGGCCTTCCACCGCCTGCGCGATGACCTCCGCCTTGCTGTCGCCCGTGGCCAGCAGGATGCAGCGGCGCGCTTCGATGATCGTGCCCACGCCCATCGTGATGGCGCGGCGCGGCATTTTGTCCTCGCCGCCGAACGTGGCCGCGTTTTGCTTGATCGTGGTGGGCGTAAGCGCCTTTACGCGCGTCCGCGAGCGTAGCGCCGAGAGCGGTTCGTTGAAACCGATGTGCCCCGCCTTGCCGATGCCCAGCAGTTGCAGGTCAATTCCACCGAACCGCTGAATCAGCGCCTCGTAGTTCCGGCACTCCGCATCGAGGTCGCTGGCCAGGCCGTTGGGCAGATGCGTGTTGCGCGGTTCGATGTTCACCTGGTTGAACAGGTGGTGGTCCATGTAATGCCGATACGAATTCGGGTCGCTCGGAAACAGGCCGACGTATTCGTCGAGGTTGAACGTGCTGCACAGGGAAAAATCCAGCTTCTCGTCGCGATGCATCCGCACGAGCTGGCGGTAAACCCGCTCCATCGTTTTGCCGGTGGCCAGGCCGAGGACGAGATGCGGGGTGGCGCGCAGGTCGTGCGCCACGATGCGCGCGACGAGCGACGCGGCGGCTTCTTTGTGCGGTTGTATGATGACTTCCATCGCCGCGAATTTAACCACGAACGGACACGAATGAACACGAAGAAATGCCAGAGCCTCGTCGATCGCCGACACCGGCAGGTTGCGGAAGGATTCTGGAAACAAAGTTGCTTTGCTCTGAGCTTTCGGTGAGGTTCAACCCGTCATGGCTCTGATCAACTGTCCAGAATGTGGGAAGCAAGTTTCCACCGCAGCCAAAGCGTGTCCGGCTTGCGGTTTTCCCGTGGCCGAAAAAGTTGCGCAAGCCGGCGAGCCGGCAGCGAATGACGTTGTCCGCGACGAATTGCTCGCCGAGGTGCGGCCGTCCTGGTGGAATTATTTTTGGCACCTGGTTTTCTTTTTCCTCATCGTGCCACCGATCATTGCCTGGTGTCGTCGCCTCTCCACCGTCCTGCGCGTTTACAGGAATCGTGTCACGCTGGAGCGCGGGCTGTTTTCAAAGTGCTACCAGGATTATTTACCGCGCGACATTCGCTCGATTGACATTGACCAAAGCTTTCTCGCGCGCATGGTCGGCATTGGCGACATCACCATCTCGACGGCAGCGACCGTCGAAGCAGCCGAAAAGATCGAAGGCATTCCCGACCCGAAAAGTATTCGGGAACTGATCCTCCAACAGCGGGGAAACTCCTGAAATTGCGTCGGTCAGAATTTCGGCAGCACGTTGATGATGCCGCCGTCCACCGGCATCCGGTCGGGAATGGCTTTGTGCTCTGCCATCAAGCGGGCCATCTCCTCATTCAATTCCGCCACTTTCCTGGCCATCGTCGGGTCGGCGATGAGATTGCGGAGTTCCAACGGATCCGCGGCCAGTTTGTAGAGCTCGGCCGAGTAGCGGCTCGGTTCGCCGCCGCCTGGATAACAAATGTATTTCCAATCGGCGGTGCGCACACCACGGACGTTGGGCGTGTAGGGAAACTCCTTTTCGTAGTTGTAAAAGTAGAGCCATGATCTGCGCCAGCCCTGTGTCTGGCCCGCGAGCAATGGCTTCCATGAACGCCCATCTATTTCTGTGAGCGGCTCCGCACCACAGATGTCGAGCAGGCTGGGGGCGAGGTCGAGGTTGAGCACCATTTCCTTGATCACCTTCCGCTTCGGGACGAGCGGCGGGTAACGGATGATCAACGGCACGCGGATGCTTTCCTCGTACATCGTGCGTTTGTCCACGCGGCCATGCTCGCCGAGCGCGAAGCCGTTATCCGACGTGAACACGATCACCGTGCGATCGAGCTGCCAGGACTCCTCCAGCGCCGCGTAAAGCCGGCCCACGCTGTCGTCCACCGAAAGCAGCGTGCCGAGGTAGGCGCGCACGAACTTGCCATAGTCCTTGTAGTTGTAGAGCGGCCCGCCGACACCGTGCCAGGTGGGAAAACTTTCCGCGAGCCATGCGGGTTTGCCATCGCGCCACGCGTCGTAGTTCAAGGGCTTGGCGATGGGTGAGGTGTCGAAGGCGTGCGCGTATTTCGGCTCCGGCTCGATCGGCCCACCGTGTGGCGCTTTCTGGCCGACGACCATCAAGAACGGTTTGTCGTGCCTGCGATTCAACCATTTCACGGCGTGGTCGGTGACAACCGTCGTGTAATAACCTTTGATGAATTCGCGCCGACCGTTGATGTTCCATTCGTTGTCGAAGTAGCGCCCCTGGCCGGCGTGGCTCATCCAGAAATCAAACCCCGACCGCGGCGCGTCGTTGGTTTCGCCCATGTGCCACTTGCCAAAGTATGCCGTCTCGTAACCGGCCTCGCGCAGCCGCTTCGGATAACTCGGCAGCGAGTCGGGATACTCGGTGAAATTGTTCAACACGCCGTGGCGATGCGCGTAAAGCCCGCTCATCATCGTCGCGCGGCTGGGCGAGCAAAGCGACGTGGTGACGAACGCGTTGGCAAATCGCGCGCCCTCGGCGGCGAGCCGGTCGAGATTCGGCGTTTTGAGCAAGGGATGTCCCATGCAACTCATCGCATCCCACCGCTGATCATCCGTTACGATGACCACAACGTTTGGCCGTCGGTCAGCGGCTGGCAGCGAGAAAGCAAACGACAGCAGGAAAGTGAAAATGCAGGTCAGTCGAATGAGCGCGGTTCTCATGAACGCGAGGTTACGCCGACAACAAGGCACGCCAAGCAAAAAGGCCGACTTACAACGGTCTTGCGCTTATTCCATGAGACCTCCGAATTGCCGCGAGGTTTTGGAGTGCGCCAGCCCTCTGGCGCAGTCCAAGACGCTATCGCGCGGCACCACGACTAATTTCCACCTGCTCAGTATGGATATTCCTTCTCGCTTCCAGTCACGGGCATGAGAGCCCTGCGCTCCGGCACGTTGGCTTTAAGCAGCGCGATTTCATCCGCGCCGGTCGTCAACGGCAACGCGATCTGTCCGCCTTCCGCCGCCGAACGATAGAGCGCGGCCATGATTTCAAAGCCTTTGTAGGCGTTCGCGAACGCGCAGGGGTGGACTTTCTTGTCATCGTCGAGCCAGTCGGCCATCTCTTGGACGTAGGGCGGCATGTCCTCGACGTATTCCATGTTGCCCGTGCCGCTTTGATAGCCGCCGCGCTTGGTGATCGCACGCCAGCCGCCGTTGGTGATGACCTCAGCGAAGCCTTCGCTGCCTTGCGCGCCCATGCGCGCCTTACGCCACCAGAGCTTGTGCTCTTTGCTCGAATCAACTTCGGGCACATCGGGGGCGCCGGCGCCGCAATCGTAAATGCCGCGCACACCGTTCTTGTAATGCACCACACCCGCGACGTAATCCGGTGACGTGTGGAGGTCGGCGAGCTTGCCGCGTCCGGCAGCTTGCGCCATGGCCCACTCGGCGGGTTCGTAGTTGTTGAACCAGCAGGTGTAATCAATCAGGTGACTGAGCATGTGCGCCGCCCAACCCGTGGCTGTCCCATAAACCGAGTGAACCCGCCCAAGCGCGCCGCTGGCAATAATCTCCTTCACCTTCTTGTAATGCTCGCCGTAACGATGCTGGTGGCTGACCACGGCCTTCACGCCGCTTTTGTCCAGCGCTTGTTTGATTTGCAAACCCTCGTTGCTCGACATGGCGACGGGCTTCTCGAACGCGATCAGCTTCGCGCCGCTCTCGATGCCAAGCTTGATAAAATTAATCCGCAAGTTCGGTAATGTGCAGAAGCAGAACAGGTCAGGCTTGAGCTTTTTGGCCAGCGCGGGGGCGTCCAAACTCTTCTCGGGATTGCCAATTTTGGGCGCGGCGTCATCCAGGCGCTTCTGGTCAATGTCGCAGATGCCGACGACTTTGAATTTGGGATTCGCATGGAATGCCGTGGCGTGATGCACGCCGCGTTTGCCCATGCCGACGACGAGGACGGAGTATTGGTTCATAAAAAATTTTCTAAACAGATTCTCCCACGTTGCCTGAACTGGCAAAGAATTTCTCCAAGACCGAGCAGACTTCCGGCACATGCGCCGTGGCAACTTCCCAAACGATCTTCAAATCCACGTTAGCGTAGTCATGGGCCACAATGTTTCTCATCCCACGCATCTTCCGGAAGGGCAGTTCCGGGATGACTTGACGGGTTTCGTCCGACAGATGAACTGCCGCTTCGCCGATAATCTCAAGTCGGCGGATGATGGCGTCCTGCTTCTGGGTGCTCGCGCGGAAGTCCGCTTCCGTCACGCCTTGGACGTAGGATGCAATCAGTTGGGCGGCGTTGAGAATGTCTTGAAGCCGTCCGAGTTGGTCAGCTTCCATAGACGCAAACGGCCGACGACAAAATTTGTTCGCGGGCAAAACGGTTCGGCGATTTTTTGAGGTCTGATAGCAGGGCGTCGCTTTTAAACGGTCTTTCAGATGCTGTGCGTGATCCCGGCCTCAGGGAGACGCTCCGGTCGGCCGACCCGGTGGACCTCGTCTTTATCGAAGAATCCTTCTATGCGATCATAGAGAGAAAGTTATCAAGGGCGGCTGCCGTTGAGCCGTTGGGGATATATCTGTCTGCCGCCTTCGCGTACACTATCGTGCGTGAGGTTAAAAACCTGAGGCTGATAGCTAGGGCAAAGGGGTTCGGCATACCTGATGATTCTGTCGAAAGGCTTCTGTTGACGGTGCATTAAGGGGGCGACATGGCTGGTTTTGTCGTGATAACAGGGCTGGGCGGGTCGTTGGGCTTCAGGTGCGCCGGCGTAGAGTCTGTCGAGGCCGAGGGCCCTCAGGACGTTATGAGGATACTTCAAGAGAGACAGTCTTCAGGCAATTGCGGGCTTGCGGCTGTAGACGGC
>CAYIOH010000116.1:0-9439 GCA_964364975.1 uncultured Bifidobacteriaceae bacterium | reverse complement strand
CGATAGGTTCAGGGGCCAATAATCGCAGTGGAAAGCGGTGGAGGGCCACCGCAGTCCAAGACCTGTCGGAAACTCCAGCGTTCTTGACCTGCGCGATAGCGTCTTGGACTGCGCCAGTCCTCTGGCGCTTTCGGACATTCAGGAACTGCCCGGCACTCTGTCGAACCGATTTTAACACGTCGAACACGCGAAATCCTTTTCGTGCATCTCGCGCTTCCTACGGCCCAATTTTCCAGTTCACGGGTCGGGCGCTGCCGTCGTTGTGATACGCGCCGCCGTTGGTCATCAGATAACCGGCGCGCGTCACGTAATCCGCCGGGATCACGGTGGGGGCGTTGCTCCACGTCTGGCCGGCTTTCCACGCGGCGGCGTAGTCCGTGAATTCGGCGGTGGTGATGACAAAGTTGGTGTTCACATCTGCCGGATGCGTGGCGGTGGTCGCAAATTCGTAGCAACCGAGATCAACCGTGGTGTTGGCGATGCGCGGCTCGCCATCCAGGTCCGTGGCCGGCAGCGAGGGCGCGCCGTTGGTGCCGGTGTCCTTGCACGGCGACGTACTTTGGATGTGGTAATCTCCGTTGACTGGATCGAAGAACTGCGGCGAGACATCCAGATTGTTCACGGCGATGTCCCACACACCATACATGTCGTGGGCATCGTTGAACCTGAATGTTTTGCTCTGCCCTGTGCCGGCCAAGTGAACATCCGCTCCGTTACCGCTCGCCGTGTTGCCCCAAATGATGTTATTGAAGACGTTCAGGATTTCTGTCACACTATCCACTTGGAAAGCCACGCCCCCGCCATTGCCTTGGGCCGTATTGCCGAAGACAGTATTGTTGATCATGTCCAAGTTCGTGTATGCGTTTACCCACACACCGCCGCCTTTGGAGCTGGAACTGGACTGCGCGTTATTGATGACCAGGTTGTCCAACAGACTTACCGTGGAGCTAACAAGATAAAGTCCACCGCCGGAGCCTGCCGTGTTCAGCCTGGCCGTGTTGCCGGAGAGGATAATTGTGGAGTTGCCGTAATCAGTCTTGCAGTAAGCGCCGCCGCCAATGCCGCTGCCGGCCGAGTTGCCGATGAACGTGTTGTTGGTGAGTGTCATCGTGCTGCCGGTATATCCGTAGCAGGAAGTCCCGCCGCCGCAGGAAGTCCCGCCGTAGCTGGTGGCAGCGGAATTGCCGGTGAAGGTGTTGCCGGAGAGCGTTACAGTCGTGCCGGAGCAGCTAGTGCCGCCACCGTTTCCGGTGGCTGAATTGCCGGTGAAGGTGTTGCCAGAAAGCGTTATCGTTGTGCCAGAGCAGCTAGCGCCGCCGCCAGAGCCAGCAGGATCACTGTAATAATAACCACTTGCCGAATTACCGGTGAAGGTGTTGCCAGAGAGCATTATCGTTGTGCCAGAGCAGCTAGCGCCGCCGAAGGAGTAGCCGGAATTCCCCGTGAAGTTGTTATTGGAGATCGTCACCGTCGTGCCGGAGCAATAAGCGCCGCCGCCAGCGAAAAAGGTGGTTGAATTGCCGATGAAGGTGTTGCCGGAGATCGTCACCGTCGTGCCTGAGCAAGTAACACCGCTGCCGCCGGAGTAGCTCGTCGACGAATTACCGCTGAAGGTGTTTCCCGTGATGGCGACAATGCTCCCACTCGCTACAGAAAGTCCACTACCGATGTTCGTAGTCACCGTGCAGTTCTGCACGGTAAGGGTGCCGGTGAGGCCGGAAACGGAAATACCATTTGCGACGCTGTTTACAATAAAGGGCACAACTGCGCCCGCCGCAGTACAACCGACCACAGTGGCATTCAATCCAGACACGATTTCCAAACCCATGCAACTGGTGTTGGTCGGTGAGATGAAACGGCAACCATCCACCAGCACCGTTCCCCCGCCGCCCGTGCCCACGCGCAATCCGGCATTGCTCGCGGAGCCGCAGTTGCGCAGGAAGGTAAGTCCGCGCACCGTGAGGTTAGCGTCGGCAGAGCAGGAGAGGTTCATGGAGCGGCCCGTGCCCGCGCCGTCAATGGTGATGCCGGTGTTCGTCAGGCCCGGCTCCGGGAGCAGCGTGATGTTTCTCGCCTCGGTACTGTTGAAGTTGAAGTTGCCCACGTAGTAGCCGTTGGTGAGGTAGATATTGTCATCGGCCCCGTTGGCGGCGGCGAGAGTGAGGGCGTTTTGCAAGTCCTGCGCCGTGGCGACGTGGAAATCCACGGCCCGGAGCGGGAGCTGGCACAACACAAGGCCCGCCGCCGCGAGGCAAAGGCGGGCTTGGATAAGTTTCATTGGCTTCATAACAACATGGAGGGGTGGTCGTGTTTGGAACAGTGGATCGTTTTTATCACGCCCAATTCATCCTGTCAATCGAAATGACAGTGAAAAGACAGGCAGAGTGGGAAAGGCTGGGTAGATCGCGACCCGGTTTTGGCGGGATTCAGGGGAAGTTGCTGGAGAGACTTCCCCGAACAAGTGCGCGCCTTGCGCCCCTGAACCGACTGAAAATGGCTCGGTTGATTTCCAACGAGTTGTGTATGCGGTTCATGGGTGGCTTCCACGATTTTAACATCGCGCATCGGAACCATGAACCATTGGTTGATCCACGCCGGACCGAAAGCGCCGATAAATCGGCCGCACTCCAAACGCTCCGCGACGGCGAAAGCGCCACCGGAAGACGCGCCAGCGCTTGGAGTGCGCGCGTCTTCAGCGCCGCTTTCCCACGGCGGCCCCGCGCCTTCCGACGCGACCGGTTCATGGAGAGGTTGGGGCGAAGGTAAGGCGCTTTCTCCGGAAACTTGTTGGGTAAATGAAGGAATCAACTCGTGCCGCCAGCGCTGAAGGTTTGTCGCAGATTGCGAACAGATCATCACCGGGCGCGTGGAGGCGGCACGATCCGGCCAACGGCTGCCGTGTCGGCTGGAATCTATTTAGGAACCGGGCTGGTCGGCAGTTGTGGGTCCAAGCCCGGGCCGGTCCACGCGAATTGTTGCAACGCCTCGTCGTGCCCCGAGGCCAGGGCGGCGTCAATTTGTTTCTGCGCGATGGTGAAGGGGCCGACCGCCAGCGGTCTGAGTGGACAAAACACCCGGAGGCGGACTCCCGCCGGCGGTTGCTTCATGAGGTCGAGGGCCGCGTTGTAATGCAGACATTGCCGGGTGGTCCAGGCCTCGTCCACTTTGGGAAACTCCGGGTAAGCCAGCCGTCCCAGCCAGCGCGGCATCGGCTTGAGCCGGAAACTCGGCTTGTGCGTGAGCACCACGGTAATGTCGGTGGCGCCGTCATCCAAGGCGCGTTGAATGGGAATGGGGTCAGACACCCCGCCATCGGCAAAGGGATGGCCATCCACGAAATCAAACCCGCGCGTGGCCAACGGCATTGAGGAGGTGGCGCGGAGGGCGGCAAAGACGCGGCCATCGCAGCCGTGAAAGTAAACCGGTTCGCCGGTATGGCAGTCCGTCAGCACGATGAAAAACCGCGTCGGCGCCTTTTGCAGGGCCTCGACCGAGAGCGGAACCTGTTGCCGGAAGACATGATCCACCAGATAGGCCAGATCAATGATGGGTTTGCGCCGAAGGAAATTGGTTTTGCGCACGACGCGGCAGGCGTATTCGTGCCAGATGGTCAAGCCCGGTTCAAACATGCCCGCGACAAAATAGGCCGCCGAGCAGGCGCCGGAAGAAGCCGCATAGACAAGGTCGTATCGCTGCTCACCCCGTTCGTGAAGGAAAGCCAGCACGCCTGCCGCCCACGCTCCGCGCATCGCCCCGCCTTCCACAATCAGCGCGGTCGTGCGGTGGGTGTCCGACTCTTCGGTCTTCGTTTCCGGCGACGGCATTCTTTCTCCTTTCACTTCGTTTCGATTACTTCATACTGCGACACTCTCGCACTATCTGACGCCAACATAGCACACTTCATTCAGAAACAAAGTCAGCGGCGCGGTTTGATCGGCTGGGCCATTCAGCCTTTCTGACAGGAAACGGGAATGAACTGCGCGTGTTCGTTCAGCAACGGCGGTTTCGCGCGGGATTCATGGGAAGTTGCTGGTTCGATTGGGGCGGTGATAGCTCACCCTACCATTTCACTTTTTCTCAACCGTGACGGGTGAGCCGTTGGTTCCCTTCGTTTCCTTCTCTCCCGCGTCAAGGTTGCGCGCAATCCGCTTCTTCAACTCGGCGTACATCTCGTTTGTGACCGCGTTCAGGTGGTCGCGCGCCTCGTTGGTGCGGCCCGCCAGCCATTTGAACCGCGCGAAATGAATATAGACTCCTTCGCGTTCGATTTCGTCGTGGGCGACGGCGAGCGCGTTGGTCCAGGCTTTCAGCGCGTCATCGGTGCGCGTGGGCCGGATGCCGTAGTGGGTCTGGGCCAGGTCGGTGGCGAGGTTGAAATTCTGCGGATCGAGCTTGAAGGCTTTTGCGTAGAGTTCAAGCGCCTTGTCGAAAACCTGTTGCTCGGTGATTTTGTAAAACTCCATCGCATCCTTGCGGAAAAGAGAAACGACGTTGCCGAGGTTATAGTAGTAAAGCGGCTCGTTTGGGTTCAATTCAATCGCCTTGGCGTAGTATTCAAAGGCTGTCTTGACCTTGCCGCTCTCGCTGTAGTAGTTGGCGAGGTTGTTCCATACCGCGGGGTTTTTCGGGTCCAGTTCGCGGGCTTTTTCCACTTGCGCCTCGCCGGCTTCCTCGTCTCCGAGGTCGTGCAAGAAACTCCCGTAGGCCAGGCGCACCCCGGCGTGGTTGGGATGGCCCGCGATAAAATCCTCGTAAGCTTTGCGCACTGGTTCGAGGCGGGCGCGGATGCGCTGGTTCAACTCGGCATCGGGGGCGCCGGCGCCCTTGGCGGCGAAGGCCTGATTGTCGCGAATCCACTTGTCCACCTCGGCCTGCGCGTCGTCGTCCATGTCCTCCAACTTCTTGAACTCCTGTTCGACCGGGCTGTTCGTGTCGGTGACCGCAACGGCGGCGGTGTTGGTGTGCTGGGAAACATTGGTGGCAGCCATGAGTTGGTTCGTGGCGGCCAACGTGACCAGCAAGCCGATAGGTAGATTAGTCACGGCGGGAAGCTAACATGGTGCATCAAGGTGACAAGTGACAAGTGACATGTGACGAGTGACAGGAAGATGCGATTCGGGCGCGTGTGAACCGAATTCTGATTACGATACTGAACGGGCCGGCCAAGCGACCGAAACCGCTGCGCACTCCAGGTCCGTTACGTTCGTCGGACGGCCGATGACGGTGATGGTGGCATATCGTTTCATGGCGGGTGGTTCAGGCGGACGACGGTGACCGGCGCGGCGGCCCCAGCCGATTTCTCTCGAAATGAAGCCCGTCGTTCATCCGACGAGTGTTTTAATACTTTGACCCCAAACGCAACTTTT
This sequence comes from uncultured Bifidobacteriaceae bacterium, assembly GCA_964364975.1. Lineage (GTDB taxonomy): Bacteria > Verrucomicrobiota > Verrucomicrobiia > Limisphaerales > JADLHS01 > JALOTT01. The sequence continues at coordinate 4,073 of CAYIOH010000116.1, read as the reverse complement.
TTTAGACTGACTTGTTAAATGTTCGTGACGCTCAAAGAAATACGATGTCCTTTAGTTCGGTAAAAAATCTTTTCGCCACCGTGATGGGTGCCGCGCCTGCCGAGGTTGCGGCCCTGCGCAAGACGTGGCAGGTCGCCGCCGAAAACGGCTCGCAGGAGCCGTTGCTGGCCTTCATCTGCCGCGAACGCGGCGTGGCCGAGGACGTTTTTCTCCAACGGCTGGCCGCCGCGTTGAACTGGCCGTATCTCGACCTTGCCAAGCTGACCGTCCAGCCCGAAGCGCGAAACCGGATTTCCACCAAGGTCGCCTTCCAATATTCCGTCCTGCCGACCGCGATGAACAACGAGGCCGTGCAGTTGGCCGTCAGCAATCCGTTCGACACGGCAATGCTCAACGCGGTGCGCTACGACGCGCACGGGCCGGTGGAGTTCGCGCTCGCGCCGCGAACCGAACTCGAAAAGGCGCTCAAGAAATATTATGGCGTTGGCGCGGAAACGCTCGACGAGATGGACGACGACGCGCCGTTGGACCTGGAACTGCCGCTGGACAAGGAAATCACCGAGAGCGACCAGGAAGCCAGTGTCATCAAGTTCGTCAACCAGGTCGTTTGGGAAGCCTACAAGGACCGCGCCACGGACATTCACCTCGAACCGCAGGAGGACGAACTGCGCATCCGCTACCGCATTGACGGCATTCTGCACCAGACGCCGATGCCGCCGCAGTTGAAGCGATTTCAAGCGGCGATCATCTCCCGCATCAAAGTCATGAGCGGGATGAACATTTCCGAAAAGCGTCTGCCGCAGGACGGGCGCATCAATGTCCGCATCAAGGGCGAGGAAATTGACATCCGCGTGTCCACCGTGCCGACTGTCTATGGCGAGAGCGTGTCGCTGCGCCTGCTATCGCGCGGGAAAATCTTCCTGAGCCTCGACAAGCTCGGATTTTCTCCCAAGGACGAAGTCGCCATCCGTGAAATCATCGTCAAGCCGCACGGCATTGTGCTCGTCACCGGACCGACGGGTTCGGGCAAGTCCACCTCGCTCTACGCGATGTTGAGCACCATCAACTCGGTGCACAAGCGCATCATCACCGTTGAAGAACCGGTGGAATACGAGTTGCGGGGCATCAACCAGATCGCGGTGCGCCCTGAAATCGGGCTGACGTTCGCGATGGGCTTGCGCCACATTCTGCGCCAGGACCCGAACGTGATCATGGTCGGCGAAATCCGCGACCTCGAAACGGCGGAGATCGCCATTCGCGCCGCGCTGACAGGCCATTTGGTTTTCAGCACGCTGCACACGAATGACGCGCCGAGCGCGTTCACGCGGTTGATTGACATGGGCATCGAGCCGTTTCTAGTGGCGTCGTCGGTCGAAGCCATCATGGCGCAACGGCTCGTGCGCACGATTTGCCCGGCTTGCAAGACCGAGCAAAAGATCGAGCCAAGCTATCTCAAGAAGATTGGTTTCCCCGAAGACGAGATTCCCACCGCGAAATTCTATCACGGCGCGGGCTGTGAGGATTGCCGGCAACTCGGCTATCAGGGCCGGCTGGCCATTTACGAATTGCTGGTTTTGAACGAGGCGCTGCGCCCGCTCATCCTGAGCCGCGCGTCTTCCACTACGATTGCCGCGCGCGCCGTCGAACAGGGCATGCGCACGTTGCGCATTGACGGCTGGAATAAAGTCCGCGCCGGCATCACGACCGTTGAGGAAGTCCTGCGGGTGACGCAAATCGAAGAACATCTCGACACGCTCGGCGACAACGAAAAGACCGGCATCTGGGTGAAGAGCCAGAAAACATGAAACCAGCCCACCAGCTCGAATGTAGAATGGAGCAGATGGAATCTGGAATGTTCTGCTTTCGTTTCTTTATTCTTCATTCTTCATCCTTAATTTCCTGACGCATGGCTCGATGGCATACCTGCAATGTCCTGCACTTGGGCGCTGACGCCCGCCACTTCTGGCAATTCGACGCGCACAACCAGGAATTTTCGTTGCATCGCGAGGAGTCCGCCGCCGCGGACGCACCCCTGCCTTACGCGCTCGTTACCAAGACGTGGCGCTCGCTCTGGCAGCGCAAACTCAACATCGCCTGGTTGCCGCCACAGAGCGTCTTCCTTCGCGTGGCGCATCTCCCCAAGAGCAGTTTTGCGGAAACCGTTTCGATGGTGGAGTTGCAGTTGGAAAAACTTTCGCCGATTCCCGTGACGCAGGTTGTCTGGAGCGTTCACGCGCTGTCGCAGTCCGCCGGCGATTTGCAAACGGTCATTGTCCTGCTGGCCGAGCGCAAGGCGGTGGAGGAATTCCTCGGCCAGCTCGAAGGCCAGGGTTACCTCGCCGACCGTCTCGAAGTTCCGGTCCTCGACCAGTTGGAGGCGACAGCGGTGGCCGGGGATGGCGCATGGATTTTTCCCGAAGCCGTTGGCGGCCAAAACAACGCGCTGATGGCGTGGTGGTGCGGCGGTGTGCTGCAAAACCTCAACCTCGTCTCGCTGCCGGCCGCGGGTGATCGCGCGGGCGGGATCAAGGCACAGTTGACGCAGATTGCATGGGCTGGCGAATTCGAAGGCTGGCTCACCGCGCCGCCGGCGTGGCATCTGGTGGCCGATGCAGCGCTTGCGGCGGAATGGGAACCCGCGTTGCGCCAGGGCTTGGACGAACCCATCCGCGTCACCGCGCCAGTCAAGCCCGCCGAACTGGCCGCGGCTACGGCCAAACGCGCCGCCGCCACCGACGGTAAATCGAATCTCCTGCCCTTGGAATTTGCGACGCGCTACCAGCAACAGTTTGTGGACCGGTTGTGGCTGCGCGGTCTGTTGGCGGTGGGCGGGATTTACCTGGTCGGTGTGCTGATTTACGCGCTGGCGTTGGCCGGTTTCTTCATGCGAACACAAACGGCGGAGAACCATGTCGCCGCGATCAGCAACGACTACACGAACGCCATCCAACTCAAATCGCGCTATCAAGTGCTCAAGGACCGGCAAGACCTGAAATACGCCGCGTTGGATTGCTGGAAAGCGGTGGCGGACGTGATGCCGAATGAAATCACGCTCGACGCTTTCAATTTTAGCGACGGGCGCAAACTCACGCTCAACGGCACGGCGCCGGGCGGGCAGGACAAAGCGGTCGTTGATTTCAACGACGCGCTCCGCAAGACGACGTTCAAGGATCAGGCGTTGTTCGACACGACCAAAGGCGAGCAACTGAACTATCGGGCCGGCCCCGGCGGCACCCTGAGTTGGAGCTTCGGCCTCGAACTTAAACGCGTGGAGGTCCAATGAAGCAGTACTTCGCCCGCTTGAGTTCCATGGAACGGCGTTTTGTCGTGGGCGTTCTCGTGGTGGTGTTTGTGTTGTTGAATGCGATGTTCGTCTGGCCGCGCTTTTCGGACTGGGGCCGGATGCAGGACCGTTTGACCAAGGCCCGCCAGACCGCGAAAGTTTTCGAGACGGAAATTGCGGAGAAACCAAAATACGAAAAGCAAGTCAAGACCATGGAGAGCGAAGGCCTCGCCGTGCCGCCGGAGGACCAGTCCATTGACTTCCTGCGCACCATCCAATCGCAGGCGGCCCAGAGTGTTGTCATCATTCTCAACACCAGCGCCCGGCAAGCCTCGCGGACCAACCAGTTTTTCCTCGAACAAGCCCAGACCATCAACGTCCAATCCGGCGAACAACAACTGGTGGACTTCCTCTACAACCTGGGCTCCGGCAATTCACTGATCCGCGTGCGAGCACTCTCGTTGCGGCCGGACCCGCCGCGCCATCAACTCGCCGCCAACATCACGCTCGTCGCCAGTTACCAGAAAAAACCAGCGGCCCGGCCCGCCCCTACCGGCACCACCGCCGCCGCCGCCAAACCCGCAACGCCAACCGTCAAACCCGCAACGCCAACCGCTAAAAAACCGTGAAAACCATCCTGCCCGTCCTGCTTTTGACCAGCCTCGGCCTCGCGGCGCAAATGCCCCCCCCACCCCCCCCCCCAGCCCCCCCTGCGAAGTGCGCCCCAGAAAATACAGCCCACTAAAAACCCCCCCACTACCCCCTCCCCGGTGCTGTCTTGAACACGCCG
>CAYIOH010000115.1:0-9451 GCA_964364975.1 uncultured Bifidobacteriaceae bacterium | reverse complement strand
GGGCAGGTGGCAAAGAGGAAGGTCGCAGGCAGTGGTCAGGGGCCAGTGATCAGTAGTCAGAAGTCAGTGGTCAGAGAACGGAGGACGGTGACTCAGAGGCGTAAAACTTCCCTGAGCCTGCTCTTGAGTTGCTGTTGGCGCTCCCAACTCACTTGCCCGAGAGTGATGGCGCCGAGACACTCGCGGCGCAAGCCCGATGTTCAACGCGCATAACCACAGGCCAACCCCGAACGCCGCCCCCAAAGCCAGCGCCATGAAAAGCGGCAGCGTGACAAGTCGCCAATCCGGCAGGAAGCCGTGCCAGGTCATGAGAAGCGCCATCAGCGCGAGGGTGATCAGGAAGTCCACAAACGCGGTGATGACCGAGCCGGCAGGGACGATGAGGCGCGGGAAGTAAATCTTCGAGATCAGGTTTGCATTCCCAATCAGGCTGCTGCTCGACTCGCTCAAGGCCGAGGAAAAAAACTGCCAGGGCAGCATGACCGCGAACACCAGCAACGGATGGGGTATATCGCCGGGAGCAGGCAGCCTGGCGATCTTCCCGAAGACGACCGTAAATACGATCATGGTCGGAAACGGCCGAATCACCGCCCACGCCACATCAATGACGGTTTGCTCGTAGCGAACCAGAATGTCGCGCCACGCGAGAAAGTAGAACAGCTCGCGCCAGTAGTTTTTCTCCGTGCGACCGGGTTCGAGGATCAATTTTTGCATCGTTAGCGGATGGAAGTTGGAAGACCGCAGTCAGGCGACAAAATCCAGCCGGCCGGCAATCAGCACCAGGATGGGCACGCTCGGTTCAGCCGCGGCGTTCGTTCGAGAAGAGAGCACAGTACGCGACGGCCAGACAAGCGATGCCCGGAATGTGGAGTGGGAAATCCACGCACGCGTGCAGCGCGACTCCCGCCAACGCCAGCAGGAAAGCAGTGGCCAAATCGTGCCGCATTAGCGGATTCTTCCCGGCGAACTGATTCCCACACTCCACAACCCGCTTGGGCCACAGTGCCCGAAAGCCGAACGCAGCCAGAAGAACACTCCCCATCAATCCCAATTCCGCGAGATACTGCAGCCAGTCGTTGTGGGCGTAGCGCCAGAAGCCGCTCAGAGTGTCCGGCTGGTAATAGGGAAACGCGCAAGGGAATGTTCCCGCTCCCACTCCGAACAACCAGCGAGCCTGAAACATCTTCCACGTTGCCTGGTAAACCATCCCGCGCGAACCGCTCCACTCGGCGGACACGTGCTTGAGCGTCGCCATCTCGGTTGCGATCAGGCCGAACCCCAGGAAACTCAAGAGACCAATCGAGATGGCGACGAGCAGACAGAAGGCGAACAAAAGAGAGGACAGTTCGCCCTGCCGACTCTGGCGACGCTGAAACCAGGTGAGAAACACCCAGCTCAATACCAGGCCGACGCACAGAATGACACCGGCTCGCGATTTGGAAAGGAACACTGAAACGATCATGACTGCCGCGAAGAAATAGAGCAGGTAGCCTGGACGGCTGCGGTGCTGGCACGCTTTGGCATCGCGCTGGGCCGAGTGAGCCATTGTCAAGGCAACCGGTATGAGTAGGTTCATATACGCGGCGTAGTTGTTCGGGTTAACGAACGGGCCAAGGAAACCCGAGCTGAAACGCGAGGCACGGACCCAAAAGATCTTTCCCGCTCCCGAGCACGTTTGCAGAATTGCGAGCAATGCCATCACAAATCCGCTGAGAATCAGGACGTTTACCAGAAATGTTCGCCGGGTCAACTCACTGAACGAAGCGCGAACGATCCAGAATAGGACGACATAGGTCAGGTACTGGCCCAGCGTGTGCCAGGTCGCGGCCGCATCCACGCTGTGTGGCAGCCAGCCGACATGGGGCTGCGGGATAAGACTTTGATCCACTTCCTGATAGCGATGGGACGCGTTCGCGGCTTGCAAGCCGATGTACAGTCCCAGCGCCAAGGCCGGCCCGCTCCCCCGCCCGTTCATGACGTGGCGCTCGGTCCGGTCGCGCTCATTTCGCCAGCCGGCCAATGAAACCAACAACGCCGATGCCACCAGGACCTGCAGCGTGATGCGCGACCAGGCTTCGGTGGTGCCAAAGGCCCATGGCGCAAAAAGCAAACTGAGGCATGTCAGCAGACACGCCCATCGCCATTGTTTCATGGACTCGCTTCGGTCATGCCGCGGGCACGACTTGGGAACGATTGAGGACGAGGCACGGTTGGCACGCGAGGGTCGTGAGCAAGACCGCGACGCGCTCCTTGTCGCTCAACTCCTGCTGGAAGATCGCTTGAAGTCCCCGCAGAGGTCCGTCGATGACCTCGACCCGGTCCCCCGGCGCAAGGCTCGGGGAGATGCTGACCGCGTCCACTGGGTCGCGCGCCCAGCACATCAGTTCTTCGATGGTCGAGTCGTCCACCACGGCGGGTCGGCCGCCGAATCGAACGACATCGATAATATGGGGTGCGTAGCGAACCGCACGGCAGCGCGTGGCCAGATTCATCCGGCAAAAGAAATAGCGCGGGAAGAGCGGTTCGATGACCCACAGCTTGATCTGGCCGGTGATTTTTCGCCGATTGAGCCGGGGGTAGAAGACCTGTAACTCCAAGAACTGACGGCAATATTGGGTGGCCGCGTCTTCCTCACGCGGCCGGGTGTGAACGCAGTACCATTCCATGACCTGACAATCTTCCATAAATGCAATGGTTCGCCTCGCCCAATGTACAAGCTACCGCACTTACGGCTGGCTCCCTCGAACCGCCACCGGCTCTGGAGAGAGAGTCGCCGCATTTCCGCAATCTGCGACTGGGCCGCCGCCAGACACTCAGACTCGCCTTTCGGTGGCCTGTGCAGGTGCCTCGACGTCCACGTCTTCCTTTCGGTAGTAATGGGAATAACGATAGGGGTAGTAGTAATACCCGTGCTTTTCGAGGTCCACGTTGTTCAATACCGCCCCCAATACTGGCACACGGCCTTCCCGTAATTTCTGCACCGCACGCGCAACGATATCGCGGCGGACTTTGCTGAAGTGGATGACGAATACGACTCCCTGAACACTGGGCAACAAAATCAACGGATCGCTGACGGCACTAATCGGGGGACTGTCGATGACGATTCGATCATACTTGCGGGAAGCTTCGGCGAGCAGTTGCCGCATCCGCAGAGAACCCAGCAATTCCGACGGATTGGGCGGCAGCTGTCCCGCAGCGATCACATCCAGGTTGGGGATGTCCGTAGGATGAATGATCCCCTCCAACGAAGTGCTGTCCGCCAAGAACACACGCAGGCTCTGTTTCTGATCGACGTGAAAGACCTCATGCTGGACGGGGTGACGCATGTCGGCGTCGATCAACAGCGTGCGCTGCTGATTGTGAGCAAAGACGATGGCCAGATTGGCAGCGACGAAGGATTTGCCCTCGGCGGGGGCGGTGCTCGTAACCAGGATGGACCTGGCCGCTCGCGCGCTCGGGCTCAAGCCGATGCTGGCCCGCAGGGTTAGGAACGCTTCCGAGGCGAGCGAGCGCGGCTCGAGGTGCGAGACTCGGGCTTTCTCCAACCGGTCCGTCCGCTTGATGGCGGGGATACTGCTCAACAGAGGCAAACCCAAGTACGACTCGATGTCGTCGTGGGTCTTGACCTTATCGTCGTAGAAGTTCGTGGCGAAACTGAGTCCGACGCCCAAGATCGCGCCAAAAAGGCAGGCCAGGAGAATGTCCCGCGTCTTGCGCGGTTTGTAAGGGCTCGAAGGCGGCCGAGCGGGATCGACCACCTGAATGTGGTGAGTGTCGAGTTGGTCGGTGACACCGGCTTCCTTCATCCGCGTCAAGATGGCCTCGTAGAGTTGTTGGTCGCCCTCGGCATTGCGCTTTAGCATTGTGTACTGGATCAGGTTGCGGCTCAAATCCAACGCTTCCTGCTCTTGTTCTTTGAGCGCCCGCTGGAGGCTTTCCTCTTTGGCTTTGGCGCTGAGGTAATTGGCCTTGATGCTTTCGGCCGCCTCCAGACATGCTTTGTTCCGTTTCTGCTCGATCTCCGATAATTCCGTCATCGCGGAGATCATGGCCGGGTATTTGTCTTTGTAGCGCTTGCGCAGAATGGAGACGGCAATTTCCTTGCTCGCGAGTTGCTGGCCTAGGGCGCTGACCAGTGGATTGGCCGTGATTGCCGGGATCATGCCCGGCTCTTGGTCTGCATCCAAACACGCTTTCAACTCGTTCCATTCACTCTCCGCGCTCAAGCGCCCCGTTTTCGCGCGGGTAACCGCGCTGTTGAGGTCTTTCAGCTTTTCCACGACGATGTTTTGTCGGTCTTCGAACGACACGGTATGCGTTTTCTCGCGATATTCTTGAAGCACTGCCTCCGATTTCTCGACTTTTTGCCGATGTTCCGCCGCCTGCTCCCGCAGCCAGCGGAGTGCCTCTGAGGAAGCCGAGAATTTTCGCTCGACGTTTTGCTTGATGAACTCGTTTGCCATTCCATTGGCCAACAAGGCAGCCACTTTGGGGTCGGGATGGTCCGCGAAGATGTCGATCAGCCAGCTGTCCGGCACCGATTGGATTGAGGTGCAGCCTTGCAGGGCTGACGCGTAATCCGCACCCGGGGTGGCGCCAGGCAAGAAAGCAGGGTTCTGGTTCAGGGCTAGCGACTTCGCTGCCTGCTCGGCCAGGGTACGACTCTGGAGGATTTTGATCTGCGTGTTCAAATACTGCGCGTCGCGAGTGTCGGCGATAACGACGTCCTGGATGTTGAGGACCTTCGTGGTCCCAGCATCCATCTGAAGCCGCGTGCTGGCGCGATAAATCGGCGTGGCCTTGAAAGTCCAGATCAAGGCCAGCGTCACGACCACAACAAACGCGGTGATGGCGACCCACTTGCGTTCGAGCAGGATCTGTCCGTATTCACGCCAATGCACGAACGCGTCGTCCGCAACACCATACGCGTCGGGCGCCGGTGCGGGTGACGAATGGTTCGCTTCGCCTACCACAACAGGGGCAAAGTCGCTCTCCGAAGCCTTCTCTTCTCTTTCCCGGAGCCGTGCCTCCAGCGCTTTGTTGGCTTCGGCCAGCCCGTGAAGGGACGATTGTAGCTCCAAAGCGCGCTGGCGTTTTTCGAAGCAGCCAGCTACGGCTTGGCGGACCTGTGCCAGATCGAACGGCTTGCTGATGTACTCCGCCGCGCCATAGGTCACCGCCGCGCGAGCGGTCTCGAGCGACTCGTAGGCGGTGAGCATGATGACCTCGATACGTGGGTCCATCTGCTTAAGCTCGCGCAATACATCCGTCCCGCTCATGTCGGGCATCCGGATATCGCAGAGCACCACATCGACGGCGTTGGTCGACGTCAACGCGATCGCCTCTTTGCCGCCGCTGGCGGTAATAACGTTGTAGCGATCGCGGAACGCGACGGTGAGCGATACGCGTGGGCCGCTCTCGTCATCCACGATCAGCAACGTGCCTCGCACGAGTGACGAGCGCGGGCTCGAAGATACCGGGCACGAGGAAAGATTTGCGGATATCATGCTCACTTTCAAAATATGGTTTCGGGCACGGAAACGATGTCACCAGGAAGCAGTTTGATGTCCTTGTTCTTAGCTCGACCTTTCATAATGGCCGACACGTCGACGACAATCTTTTGCTCCTTGCCATTCTCGGAACGAAGGATGGCGATGCGACCGCTGGCGGCAAGGTCGGTGAACCCACCCGACTTGGCGATCGCTTGCAGCAATGTCAAAGATTCATCTGAGGACAACTCATACGAGCCGGGACTCTTGACCTGACCCAAGACAATGACGCGGCGAGCACTGTTGCTTCCCATCGTGATGGTTACGCGCGGGTTCACCAAGTAATCCTTCCCCAACAGGTCAGTCAGCTTCTTTTCCGCATCGGCCACAGTCAGACCACTGAGTTGGACGGAACCCAGCAGTGGATGACTGATATTACCTTGCTGTGAGACCTTGACCTGCTGGGTGAGGTCTGGCTCTTGGAACACGGTGATTTGCAACGTATCGAGCGGCTGAATGCGATACTCAGCAGTGTCTGGTATTGACTTGACGTTGATGTTCGTGTTGACGCTTGGCTGCGGGGTCGCGCCAGGTTCACCCGCAAACATGGCACTATTGCACAGCAGCGCGGCCAATCCACAACTTGCGACCCGTGCGACGGACCTTGCTTTTTGAAACCACGCTCCGAAATTCAAGGATTTAGTCATCAGAAGTGGAGTAAGACGTGAACGCTGGCGATGTTATCGTTGAACGAAACCGAGTTGATTGTGGAATTGTTTTTGCGGTAGCGATATGAAGCTCCTACTTGGAAGTAAGTCGTAATGTTATAGTCCGCGCCAACGGTGGCCTCCCAATAATCGTCGCGCCGCGTTTGACCGGCAATTTTCTCCTCGTAATCGTCGCGCTCGTACCCGCCGCCCGCCATGAGCACTACCTTTTTCCTCCAAAGCTTTTGTCGCAACGTCAACTGGACTCGCGTCAGTGTGTAGTTGTTGTCCGTGGCCGTAACCGAAGGACTGACATTCCGGGTGCCGCTCAGTTCCGCTGATGTACGGTCGGTGAAATTCGCCTCCAGAGCCGCCGATGCCACCCATCGGTTAATCGTATCTGCTGAACCATCAAAGTCCCGGCGCTGATAGCCGCCTTTGATTGTGCCGACCAGTTTGCTGCCGGGCAGCGTGCGCACGCCGATGTCCGCTTCCTGATACACGGCGTTGTTGTTGCCTTGGTCCACATTCACCCAGCCATAGTTGAACTGGCCAAAGATGTGAGTCTTTGGGGTGGCGTGGTAGTAAAAAGTGCCGCCCGGTTCGTATGTTTGCCAGTCAATCAGTGTCCGTTTATCGAAAGCGTGAAATTCTTGGCGATAGTTCAAGCTGACGGAAGTTTTGGAACTGAGGCGATACTCCGTGTCGGCTTGCGTGACGTTGCGCAACTCACTAACGCGCTCGGCGACCTCAATGTTTGCGCCTCGGATGTCCGTCAGGGAGTGCGTGAGGCTGAACGCGAGCTTATCCAGTGAAGCGTGCCCGCTAAATGCCACCGTATGATTGAGCGTGTCCTCGCTGGTTTGCCGCACAAAACGCTGGATGCCCATGGTATAATCCAGCAAGAGGAAGTTGCGCTTCCAGTCACCGTACAACAAGTACGCCCCGGGGCTGGTCGTGAAGTAAAAGTCACTCTTTTCCTGACCCTCGGGCGCAATGAAGATGTTGTCGTCGTAAGTAGCAGAGAAGTCGAGATGGGGATGCAACTTTACCGGGCCGAGATGCAACTCATCTTTGGCCCATCCCATTGTGGCTGCGGACAGCACAACGATACTTAAAGTCCGGACGGCGATAGTTTTCACGACACGATATTTCCTCATTTATATCCTTTCGTTGATCTGGCTATTCCGATTCTATTGGTGCAGATTTTCATGGTTCCGATAGCGAAACAGCTCTTGATGTACGTGTGCTCACGGTTCCGATGGACTGATCTCAGTAGTGGTCGCAGGATTGCCCACTACGATCACACCCGTCTGCGGCAGCGGCTGGCCACTTGCCTTGAGCGCCTCAAGCAATTGACCGAAGTCCACCACCCCCTTATCAATCACCGCGGTTGCCAGTGAAGCCGTCTCGGCTTTGAAGGCAGCGTACTGGACTGCTTGCGCGTTGCCCGTCTGAGCGGGCCCGGGTGACTGGACGCTGGAAATCGCGCCCGTCTCGGCATTGAACTCGGCACTCATCTCTTCGCCATCGTTAATCGTGTACTCCTGGCCGCCGATACGGAGCACGACCGTAAAATTCTGAAAGCTGCGGACGAAGATTCGGTTCGTCACGCCCCAGATCATGAACTCTGCGCCATGCGCCTCGACTATGCCGACCGGCGTCTTGACTTCAAACGCAGATGATGGCGACCGTTTACCCACCTGGCTGATGATCTGCCCGCGCTCGATCGTGAGGTGAGTGCGGGTTGTGCTTGCCTTGCCTACTGCAGGGAGTCTCCGGTCCTCGAACGCAAGTTTGTCCAGGCGGATCTCCGTGTCTGCGTTCAAACGCACGATCGCTCCCGTTGTGAGAGCAAGATCGAGCGACGAATCCGCACCCGTCCGACAGCGCAATCCTTCAGACAACGCCATGCCGATTTTCACAGCGTGCCACGGTTGCTTCGCCGCCGTCTGATACTCGACACTGCCGCTGACTCGTGCTGCCAACGCGCGGGCGCTTCGGGCACCCCCTTGCGCCGCGAACACTCCTGCCGTCATCAACACTGCAAACGCACAACACACACACAGCCCAACATCGGCTCGCCAAATTTGTAGTTTCATGATGCTTCCTTTCGGGTTCTTGTTGAGTTCTGTTTTTCGATTCACCCCGGTCTTGATTTTCATAGGCGCAATGATTGGTACTGGAGCGACCATGCTTCAATCAAAAGAACACCTTAGTTCGCAGTGGGAAATACCTTATGTGGTCTTGCCCGGTTTGATGGATATATCCTCGGGTAGAGGAAGTTTTGAGTGGTCTGCCCCGTTGGGATTTGGACAGATCTGAATGGAGGCAATAGGCTGCTCTGTTCGCTCGGGGGCTTGGAAGCGTGCCGCGAGTACATTTTTTGCGGCGGATCGGCAGACTACCTTCGTCACCGAGTCGGCGCTCAGCCGGACGGGCGACGGGCTTGAGTATCACCGCGAACAGATCAAACGGAAACTCAACTTGCAGGGCGCGGCGGAATTGACTCAATACGCCACGTCTTGGTTGCAGCGAGAAATTCCATCCTGAACGTGGCAGCGGCGCGCGCGGGCGTTTTTCTTATCGTCATTGGTGTGCGCGTTTTCATGTCCCGCGCCGCATCACTTCGTTTCGATTTAGCATTTTTCCGAAACACCCTGCCGGGGATTCCATTGGAGGCCGTTTCGGAAACCAGCCGGGGCAAGGTTCATGCCGTGCCCCGATTGTGACGCGCAACCTTCCGGCCTAAACTTGAGCGGTTGAACATTGCGAAATCAGGACAGAGCGGCTATGGACTTGAAAATGTATCGGGATTGGAGTTGCATGTGGCTTTCTTCATTCTGTTGTTTATTGATGGTTGGATGCGCCACGCCGAACAAAGACTCAAGAAGCTTTTTCCTGAAGGAACCGCTAAGAGACGATACGGACGAAAGAAGGCCATCTTTCAAAAAAAAGTGAAAAAACTAGATTCAGAATCAATCCCGCGAATGGAACTTTACGATTTTCCAGGTGACTACCGATTAAGAACAAAACCTCCCGCGCAAGGTATCACCCTTGATGGTTGTTGGACTCGTCGAAACGATACCAGACTGCCTTTGCGCAGTGACTCGTCTTGTGGCTCAAGGCGTCAATGAGTGGCGTCGTTCCTGAGAACTTAGAACGCGCCTCCTCTTCATTGAATTGTGTCTGAAACTTTCTCTGAGCTCGCTGTTCCAAACGCTTTCTGCGCTTCCTGCAGCGCCTTTAGCATCT
>CAYIOH010000114.1:0-9472 GCA_964364975.1 uncultured Bifidobacteriaceae bacterium | reverse complement strand
CCGAACGGTCGTAATCAAGCTCCGGCGCGCACGGTGTGACGCGCCCTACCAACGACCCTAGTTCGCGGGAAAAGTTCATGACTTGGACTCCTCCTTCGTCGCAGGTTTCTCTTCTTTCACCGCAGCCGCTTTGCGCGTGTAAACCGCCACCGCGCGGTTTTCTTTCGTGAAATATGCCTTGGCCACTCGCTTTACATCGTCGGCGGTCACAGCTTGATACTTGGCAGCAGCCTCGTTGACTTCATGCCAGTTGCCGAGGCCCTCGTTGAAAATCAAGTGCATGAGAATCGCCATGTTCGACGAGAGCTTGCGATATTCTGCGGCGGCGAAATTGTTCTTCACCTTCTGCAATTCCTCGGCGGGCACCTCGTCGCGCTGCAGCTTTTCAATTTCAGTGTAGATCCCGGCCTCGACTTCCGCAGGCGTATGGCCGTCCTTGGCTTCGCCGCCGGCGTTGAAGTATCCGGCCCACTTTTGCGAGCGCTGATCCGCCCAGGTTTCCGTGGCAAGTTCCCGGCCAAGCACCAGGCCCTTGTAAAGGCGACCCGTCCGCGTGGCGAGCACCTGCCCAAAAATTTCCAGCGCGTAGGAATCCTTGTGGCCGAACGGCACCGTGTGCCAGAGGATGTCCACCTGCGGATTCGTCTCGGCCTCGGCGTTCATGCGTTTCTCGGCGGGCTGCTTCACCTCCAGCGTGACGACCTCCGGCGCGTCGGTTTTGCCGCGCGGGATGCGGGAGAAATATTTTTCCGCCAGGCTCGTGGCTTTGGCCGGATCGAAATCGCCGACGAGGATCACGGTGATGTTCTGCGGCGCGTAGTAGGTCGCGTAAAAATCGTCCGCCTGCGCCTTCGAGATGGCCGGAATGTCCGACGGCCAGCCGACCGTGGGCCAACCGTAGGGATGCGATTCCCAAAACATGGAGTTGAAGGTCTCCTCAAACTTTCCCAGCGGCGTGGATTCGGTGCGCATGCGGCGCTCCTCGTACACCACGTCGCGCTCGGCGTAAAACTCGCGGAAGACCGGATGCAAAATGCGCTCCGACTCCATCCACATCCAAAGCTCCAGCTTGTTCGCCGGCACGCTGATGAAATAGGCCGTCATGTCGTCGGACGTGAAGGCGTTCATGCCCGAACCGCCGGCGGAACGGTAAATTATGTCGAACTCGTTCTTCACGAGAATCTGCCGTTGCTCGGCGATGAGGTCGTTGAACTTCTTGTCCAACTCGCGCCAGCGCGGGGTTTTGTTTTCGGGTTTGAGCAGGTCATCAATTTCACCGCGCCGCCACGCCGCGCGCAGCTTCGCCTCCTCCTCGCGCATCTGATCACGGAGCTTTTCCTGCTCGGAAATGATTTCGAGGTCGCGCGGGTAATTTTTCGTGCCGATGGTGGGTGTGCCCTTGAACATCATGTGCTCGAACAGGTGCGCGATGCCCGTGATGCCGGGCCGCTCGTTGGAACTGCCGACGCGGGCCACCCAGCCTCCAGCCACCGCCGGATCGTCGTGGCGATCCACCAGCAGGAGCTTCATGCCGTTGGGCAGGGTCTTTTCAACAACGGGAACTTGTTGTGCGGGCAGCGGCAACACCGCGCCGCACCACCAGAGCGCGAATCCAACCAAAATCGCTTTGCAGTTTTTCGATGCGGACATAAGCAGCTTGAACATTATCCGTTGTGTCACTCAGGTCGGACAACACTAGGCGGGAGATGTTCAAGCGCAAAGAAAAAAGGCGGAGAATGGGGAGCGCGGACTTCAGTCCGCTTCAACTTACGACCGCCAACAGTCGCCGATTCATCCTCACGCTTTACGACCTCGGACGCTGAAGCGGACTGAAGTCCGCGCTCCTTCCGAGATTTTGTCTGGTCAAAGCCACGCCACCAGCTATGCTGGGGGTGATTCAAAGAGCAACACATTTTGACCCGATGAAAAAATTCCTTGTTCCCGTCCTGGCGGTTTCATTCACATTCGCCCTCGTCGCTTCGGCCCAGATGGAAACGCCGGGCTCGACCGTGGGCGTCAACGCCGCGCTTTCGAAGCTCTTCGGCGACGTGAAGGCCTTTTCCGCGAAATCCGAGGTGCAGGTGTTCGACCAGGACCAGAAGGAAAAAGTTTCGACGCCGATGGATTTCTCCCTGCTCGACGGCAAAATGCGTGTGGAAATTGACATAAGCCGGATGAAGAACAAGGACGTGTCCGCCGCCGCCGCCGCGGGCATGAAACAATTGGGCATGGACCGCGTCGTCAGCGTCATTCTGCCGGACAAGAAAGCCAGTTATATCATTTTCCCCGGCATGCAAGCCTACGTAAAAATGCCGTTACCCAAGGAAGATCAGGAAACCTACGAAAAAAATTCCAAACTGGAAAAGACCGCGCTCGGCAAGGAAACTCTCGATGGCCATCCTTGCCTGAAAAACAAAGTGGTCATAACCGACGACCAGGGCCGGAAGCACGAGGCCACGGTCTGGAACGCGAGTGACCTGAAGGATTTTCCCGTGCAAATTCTGACCAAGGAAAAAGACGACACGGTCATTCTCCGTTTCCGTCAGGTTCAATTTGCCGGGCCGGACGCCAAACAATTCGAGGCGCCCGCCGATTTCAAGGCATACGACGATGTGCAGTCGTTGATGCAGGGGGTGATGGCGAAAATGATCGGCAGTGGCGGCGCGCCGGCGCAGTAGCAAAGGAATTTTCGATATACGATTCACGATTTATGCGGCTTGGGCGGAGCGGGGGCGCGAATGAGGTTCGCTGGACGGTTTTCCAGCAGACGCGTAAATCGTAAGTCAAAAATCGCAAATCGTTATGCGCATCATCAACCTCAATCCCGACACGGACATCGGCGCCAGCGCGTGGTTTGTGGACCTCGAAGGCCACCGGCTGCTGATGGACTCCGGGATGCACCCCAAGCGGGACGGGCGCGAGGGTTTGCCAGCGTTCAAATTCGTCCGCAACGAGGACGTGGACGCCATCGCCATCTCGCATTGCCACCACGACCACGTGGGCACGCTGCCGGTGGCGCTGCGGCATTTTCCGAAAGCCCACGTGCTGATGACCGAGTTGAGCTACTTCATCGTCGAGCGGGTGCTGCACAACTCGGTCAACGTCATGACCCGCCAGCGCGACGAACTGGGCATCAAGGAATACCCGCTCTACACGCACGACGAGGTGGACGATATCGCGCCGGTGTTTCAAGGGTTTCGTTACAACCGCGAAGTGGAGTGGGCCGCGTTCCACAAGACGCGCGCCGGCTTTCCATCGCCCACGCTGGAATTTTACGATGCAGGGCATACGCTCGGTTCGGCGGGCATCATGATCCGCGGAAAAAGGGAAACGCTGTTCTACACCGGCGACGTTTGTTTTCACGACCAGACGATTCTGCGCGCCGCGCGATTTGAAGACGTGAAGGCCGATGTGCTCATCCTGGAGACCACCCGCGGCAACCGCGCCGTGTCGGATGGGGTCACGCGGGCGAGCGAAGTGGCACGTCTTACTGCCGCCATCCAGCGCGCGCTCAAACGCAAAGGCTGCGTGCTGATTCCCTCGTTCGCGCTGGGCCGCACGCAGGAAATCCTCGCGCTGCTCGCGCTGCTCATGCGCGAAGGAAAGTTAAAGTCGCAGCCAATCTACATCGGCGGGCTGGGCCGAGTGTTCACGGAAATCTACGATCTTGAAGCCCACCGCACGCACCGTCAGCATACCAACTTGCAACTGCATGAGGCACTGAACCTTGTCGTCCTCGAAAAGGGTCAGTCCGAAAAAATGAAACTCAGCGGCGGTCGCATCTTTGTGATCACCGCCGGCATGATGAGCGAAAACACGGCCGCCCATGACCTGGCCGTGCGGATGATCGGCGACGAACGCCAGTCCATTTTCTTCGTCGGCTACGCCGATCCCGGCACCCCGGGCGGCCGTTTGAAAGCCGCGCGGCCCGGGGAGAGCTTTGTTTTCAGTCCCAGTGCCGGCCGCGTGACGCGCTGCTGCGATGTGCAGGATTTCGATTTGACCGCGCACGCCAACCGCACCGACCTGCTGGATTTCGTGGGTCAGGTTTCGCCGCGCGCGGTGCTGCTGGGCCACGGCGACGACAACGCGCGCAAGTGGTTCGAGCAGCAAATCCACGCCCGCCACCCGAAAATCAAGATCATCCAGCCGGAGCCGGGGAAAACGGTGGAAGTGTAGTTGAAGCTGGCGGACTGAAGCCGTCCGCCGTTGGGCCGCGGTTCGTCAGAAAACTTCCACTTTCAATCCCGTGACCTCCCGCACGCGGCGGGCGATGTAGGAGAGGGTCTTCAAAGGCAAGTGGCCGCAGCAGTCGCCCCGATGCGGCGGGCGATGGGCGGAATAAATCTGCACCATGGTGATTTGCGCACCGCCGGCTTTCAACTCCTGCAAACGCTGCACATATTGTTCGATCTCCCCGGGCGGCGGCTCCGTGCCGGCGATCAACGGAAACAAACTTTGAATGATGACTGGACGTTCCCGCCCGATCAACAGGATGTTGGCCAGCACTTTCCGCAAAGTGATGTCGGGACGGTTGACTTGGTTCATGTAATCCTGCGTGCCCGCGTCCAGTTTTACCCAAATCTCATCCTGCGTGGTCAGCAACTGCAAACCGACCCGGGTTTCCGGCAAATTCAATCCTGCGGTGTTGGTAATCAGAACGATCTTGAAAAACGGAAATTTCCCCTGCGAACGGATATGCACCACCTCGCGGACCACCTCGCCAAACTTCCGGCAAAGCGTCGGTTCGCCGTCGCCGCTCAGGGCCACCGACTTCAATTGCAGCAGTTCCGCGGGCAAATGACGGAACCAAGCCGCTTCGCAGAGTTTGTTTTCATAGACCAGTCCCAGCAAATTCTGCAATTCCGCTGACATCACTTTGACATCCAGGTGGGGATCGCGTGGGATTTCGTCGCGATTCACTTCGCAATAGAAACAATCGAAGTTGCACTGTTTGTCCGGATTAAGGTTGACCCCAATGGACAACCCGCGCGCGCGTTGCGAAATCACGGCGTAGGCAAAACGATAGTTCAGGAAATTGCGTGGCCGCCCAAATGCGGTGTCGAGACAGGCTTGCCCGGTCGGGTTCGGTGTCTGCATGGCCGTATTCTCTGGCGGCTTGGCAGATAATTCCTTCTCGTTCCGGACCAATACTTTTTGCATTTGAGGCCAGTTTGCGCCTCGTTTCCAGATTGTGCCTCACCAATCTTGTGAAATACTTTGCATTATTTGTTACGCTTGTTTAGCCTCCCGGATGAAAATCCTGCTTTTGGGCAACGGCAGAAAACGGCAATATTGTCAGCGCAACCAGGCGGGCGGACGCAAGCCTGCTCCAGGAACAAAGCTTCCCATGTCCCTGCCAAGCCAGTTCAAGAAATTCGATGCGCGGCCCGCGCTGATGCGAGGTGTTGAGCCGTATCCAGAAATTCGCAAACGCGCAAACGGGCTCAAGCCCGGTGATGGCCTCGACGTCGTCGCGTCGTTCCTTCCCGCCCCGCTGATCGAGAATCTGGGCGGCGAAAGTTTCAAATCCAAGGTCGAGCGCGCTGGTGGTGGAAGCGGCGGCGGATTTTATTCGCGCGAAACGGTCTAATCATTTGTGGTCATGACTGCCAATTCCCTTGCCGAACTGAAACAAGTTGCCACTGTCAACACCCTGCGGACCTGCCAATTGTTCGCAGGCTTACCACCACCCGATCTGAATAAAATCGCGGCCATTTCGACGTTGAAGAGTTTAGGCAAGGGCGACTACCTGTTTCACGAGCGCGATCCCTCGCGGGGATTTTATGTCGTGCAAAAGGGAGCGATCAACGTTCATCGGGTCAGCGCGAGCGGCAAGGAGCAGGTCATTCACGTGTTTCGGGCCGGCGAATCCTTTGCCGAGGCAACCTTGGCCACGGATTTAGGCTATCCCGGCGATGCCCGCGCGTTGGAGTCGTCGCAGGTGTTGCTGGTGCAGAAGAGAGAGTTCATCGCCCTGCTCAAACACCAACCCGAACTGGCCCTGCGGATGTTGAGTTCGATGAGCCAGCACCTCCGGGTGCTTGTGGGCCTGCTCGACGACCTGACTTTGAAAGATGTGGAAACGCGCCTTGCCAATTGGCTGGTCAAACGCTGCCCCGACCCGGAGTCCAGGTTGCCGGTGCGCATCGAGTTGACGATGGCCAAGCGGGTGCTCGCCGCCGAGCTGGGCACGGTGAGCGAAACATTTTCCCGCACCCTGGCAACATTTCGCGAACAAAAGATGGTCGCCGTCCGTGGCAAGACCGTTACGATCCTCTCACCTTCAAAATTGTCGGCATTGTTGCGGCACAATCTTGGCGAATGAGAGTTTGCGAACCAGCCGCCGGAATTGAGCGCGTGCAATCGGTGCGCCAGGATTTGCCAGTCAACTTGCCCTGTGACCTGTTGTTGACGTAGCATTGGACAGTATGAATCGTCTGGAAAAGCGGATATTCCATTTCTGGAACTCATCGGTGACAATGATTCGCATGAATACAGGTCGCTCTATGATCCACGGGGGCATTCGCGATCAAGCCAAGCTGCTGATCGGCGGGCCAACCATAGCTGCCACGGGTGGCCTCGTATGCACGTGTTGATTCAACAACTGATCGCGCGCGGACCGGTCGTCACCGATGGCGCCTGGGGCACGGAATTGCAGGCGCGCGGCCTGGCGCTCGGGGCATTTCCTGAGGCGTGGAATCTGTCCCATCCCGATCGCGTGCTGGAAGTGGCCAAAGCCTACATCGAAGCCGGTAGTCAGATCATTTTGACGAACACCTTCAGCGCAAACCGGCTGCGCCTGGCCGAGGATGGCCTGGCGGATCGCGTCGGGGAGATTAATCGCGAGGGAGTGAAAATCTCGCGTAAGGCGGCGGCGGAACGCGCACTCGTTTTCGCTTCGATGGGGCCGACCGGGAAGTTGCTGATGGACGGGAGCGTTGCTCCGGAAGGAATGAAGAGCGCGTTCGAAGAGCAGGCCCGCGCTTTGGCCGACGCCGGCGCGGATGCCTTGGTGGTCGAAACCATGTCCGATTTGGCCGAGGCGGAACTGGCGGTGAGCGCGGCGCGTTCGACCGGTTTGCCCGTAGTCGCCTGCATGGTTTTTGATTCCGGCAAGGAGAAAGACCGAACGATGATGGGCACCACGCCGGAGCAGACGGCGGCGGCTTTGACCACCGCGGGCGCGGACGTGATCGGCGCAAATTGCGGGCAGGGAATCGCCGGATTCATCGCCATCTGCAAGCGATTACGAGCGGCGACGAACCAGCCAATCTGGCTCAAGGCCAACGCGGGCCTCCCGACGCTCGTGGACGGACGCACGACTTACAACGCCACGCCGGAGGAATTCGCCGGGTGCGCCGCCGAGTTGATCAAACTGGGCGCGAACTTCGTTGGTGGATGTTGCGGCACGCGGCCGGATTTCATCCGAGCTGTCAGCCAACGCATACGATGAGAATTCCCATCAGAACTAATTTTCACAAGAATGTTCGCAATAGGTGCAAATTTGTTGTGCTGCACGGATGCACCGTAGCGCAGATTGGCAATCTGCTGTATCAGCCGACGGGCAGTCGGCAAGGTGTTCAAACCTCCCACGGCCTGCGGATTGCCAATCCGCGACACAGCAGACTACCAGTCTGCGCTACTGTGGTTGCACCGGTTGCCGCGCCAAGTCCAACCAAGATTGCCGTATGAACGGACGCGAACGAATCCTGGCCCTGCTCGAAGGCCGTCCGGTGGACCGGCTGCCGCTCATGCCCATCACCATGATGTTCGCGTGCGACCAGATCGGCGCGCGGTATCGCGACTATTGCACGGACCATCGCGTCCTCGTCGCGAGCCAGACTCACACGGCGGAAAAGTTCGGGTTCGATTACGTGAACACGATGTCCGACCCGGCGCGCGAGGCGGCGGACTGCGGCGCAACGGTGGAGTTTTTCGACAACCAACCGGTCGCCATCGTCGAAGACCAGGCGTTGCTTTCGGACAAAACCAAACTGGCGCGCCTCAAGATTCCCGACCCGCTCGGCGGTGGCCGGATGCACAACGGCATCAAGGCGCTGGCGCTTTTCAAGCAGAAGGTCGGCGGCGAAAAAATGATCGAAGGCTGGATTGAAGGACCGTGCGCCGAAGCCGCCGACCTGCGCGGCATCAACACCCTCATGCTCGACTTCTTCGACGACCCGCAGTTCGTCCGCGACTTGTTTGCGTTCGTGATCGAGATGGAGTTGCGGTTTGCCAGGGCGCAGATCGAGGCGGGCGCGGATTTGATTGGCATCGGCGACGCGGCGGCATCGCTGGTCGGCCCCCAAATCTACGAGGAGTTTGTGTGGCCCTACGAAAAGCAGCTCATGGACGGGATTCACGCAATGGGCGGGCGGACGCGGCTGCACATCTGTGGCAACACGCGGAAGATTCTGCGCGGCATGGGCCGGCTGGGTTGCCACGTGGTGGACCTGGATTTCCTCGCGCCGATCCACGAGGGCCGCGCCCAGATGGGGCCGGCGCAGGTGCTGC
The DNA here is from genome assembly GCA_964364975.1 of uncultured Bifidobacteriaceae bacterium. Lineage (GTDB taxonomy): Bacteria > Verrucomicrobiota > Verrucomicrobiia > Limisphaerales > JADLHS01 > JALOTT01. The sequence goes on along the minus strand of CAYIOH010000114.1, from coordinate 955 downwards.
TCGGCAATGTGGATCCGGTCCGGGTGCTGCGGAATGGCACACCGGAACAAATCACCCAAGCCGTGGCCGAATGTCATCGGCAGGCCGGTGCGCGGTTCATCGTCGGCCCCGGTTGCGAAGTGCCCCGGGACACGCCGGAAGCAAACCTGCGCGCGCTGGTGGCTTACGCGCACAGCCACAAGCCACTTTAGCCAACGATGCGGTTGATTCGCGTCCAATCGGAACGAACGCAGAGACGCAGAGGTCGCAGAGATTCGCAGAGAGGAGAGATGGTAAATTCACGAACTGGCGATTGAATCTTTTCAAAATCCTCCGCGTTTCTCCGCGACCTCTGCGTCTCTGCGTTCGTCGGAGCTTCGCCAACTGCATCGTTCCAGCTTACTTCGTTATCGCGTTCAGCGCGATCTTGCGGCTGATTCCGTAAGCCTCAAACGTGCGCCGGATGTCGTCGCGCACACGGCGGAACACGGCGAGCTTTTCCTCCTCCGTGCCTGTGGCATGCGCCGGATCATGGAACGGCCAGTGATGCCGGTTCACCTGGCCGGGAAAAATGGGGCACGCCTGGTCCGCGTTGTCGCAAACCGTGATGACCGTCTCCACCGGCTGGTTCAGGAATTCGTTCAAATGCTTCGAGCGATGGCCCGAAATATCAATCCCGATTTCAGCCATGACTTTGACCGCCAGCGGATGGACGTAGCCCGAAGGATTCGACCCGGCGCTTTGCACATTCAGCCCGTCGCCCGCGACCGCGCGCAGAATTCCTTCCGCCATGTGGCTGCGGCAGGAGTTGCCGGTGCAGAGAATCAAGATGATGGGCTTTGGATTTGTGGTCATTGGTGTCCGAGCGGGGGTCCTGCCTCGGTCCCGGTCTGGCCGGCGAGCGCCTGGTGCAGCGCCTCCAGCAGGTTCGCGCCGGTAAAAGGCTTGGTCAACAACACCTGCAAATCTAGGTTTT
>CAYIOH010000113.1:0-9620 GCA_964364975.1 uncultured Bifidobacteriaceae bacterium | reverse complement strand
CCAGGAACTCGGGCGCGAGCCGACGCCGGAGGAACTGGCTGACGAGATGCACATGCCCGCTTCGCGCATCAACGCGCTGCTCAAAATGGCGCAGCAACCCGTTTCGTTGCACGCGCCGGTCGGCGACGACGGCGACGTGAGCGTGGGCGACTTCATAGAGGACAAGTCGGCGGAAAATCCGTCCGACGTGACCAGCTACAGCCTGCTCAAGGAAAAACTCGGCGACGTGCTGACGACGTTGACTGAACGCGAGCGCAAGATTCTCGAAATGCGCTTTGGCCTGGCGGACGGCTACGAGCGGACGCTGGAGGAAATCGGCAAGATGTACAACGTCACGCGCGAACGCATCCGGCAAATCGAAGCCAAGGCGTTGCGCAAGCTGCGGCATCCGACGCGCGTCCGCCATTTGCAGGGTTTCCTCGAAATCGAGGAAACTGCGGCCCCGGCCTGAGCGCGGGGGGACGGTTTGTTGATTCCTTGCACGAGGCCGCCGGACGACACGCCCGGCGGCCTCGGTATTTATGGCGGATGCGTTTCGTTGTTCCCATTCGCGGCTTTCTCTGCTAGTTTGTGCGCATGAAAACTCACCTTTCGCTTAAGACCATTGGTTTATTATACGTTGTCGTGGCCCTCTTCGGGTTGCTCGTCGCCGGATGCAGCACCACCAAGAAAGTTGATTGGAACAGCCGCGTAGGCAGTTACACTTACGATCAGGCGGTCGCCGAAATGGGGCCGCCCGATAAACAAACCAAGCTTTCTGACGGCAAAACTGTGGCCGAATGGATCAGGCGCCGTTCCGGCGGAAGCGGTTTGAGCATCGGTGTCGGCGGCGGTTCTTTTGGCAGCCATGGCGGGGTGGGCGTCGGCGTGAGCCGGTCGGTTGGTTCCGGAGGCAGCGAGCGAGGGCTGCGCTTGGTATTCGGTACGGACGGAAAACTGACTTCGTGGTCAAAGTAACCGCAAAACACAGTGAACGGCTTGGCGACGTCATTGCCCTGTCCTTAAATTCTTCTCTGACGACGACGCGGCTTCGTTGCGCTTTGATCGCCCTGATTCTCAGCGCGCTGTCTGGTCTGGTGTGCGCCGCAGCGTCCGAGGACGCCGGACTGGGCACGGTGGATTTTCGCTATTCGCTGCCGTGGTGGCAAACCGCCGTGTGCCGGCCGGACGATCCGGACAAGACCGTCGTGGGCAAGGAGGGCCAGTTGCTCATCGATTACGGCCGCGGCGGCCCGCGCAATTTCGGCGTCTGGATCGGGCCGGAAATCGTCAGCGGCACGCGCTGGGTGCGCCAGCAGACGGTGTCGCCGCGCACCCCCATCATGCAGACGTGGAAGGATGCCGACGGCGTGGAGGTCCTGGAAGAAACTTTCGTGGTCACGCCGCGACCCGGCCGGACCGATCCCAAGCCGCGATTGACGCGCATGGACCGGGTATTGCGCTGGCGCGGTTTCGCCAAACCCGCGCGTCCATGCTCTTCGGCCTTCACCGGCATGGAAGCCGCGATGGCTGGCGAAACCATTCAGTTTCAACTCACGCTGCCGCCGGGCATTCGATCCAACGGACCGCTGACGGTCGTCTTCGGTTTGTGCGAAGGGGTGGTGAAGGAGCCGGGCAAACGTCCGCTCGTGCTGCGCGTCGAGGGCGGCGAAGCGAAGACGGTGGACCCGGTCAAGGACTTCGGCTACAACCAGCCCGGCCTCTACAAACTCACGGCGCGGGACGCGAACCACGACGGCATCGTCGAGATCAGCGTGGTGATCGCGGACGGCGCGGAGGAAAAGCGGCCCGTCGTCAACGCGTTTTGGGTGTTTGACGGACCGTTACCGAGCGACGAGACGATCATCATGGGCGAGGCGGAGGAACTGGTTTTCGCCTCATATCCCACCGGCGCGATGCCGGAACGCCAGGCCATCGTGCTGATGACGTTGAAGAACACCATCGCCACTGCGGCCACGCGCCAGCCGGCGTTGCGAATCCACAGCGTCGCGCCCGTCCGCTACCTGCCGGCGGACGCCAGTGTCCAAGCCGGAGAAGGCACGCGCATTTCCGTCGCGGGGCGCATGGAGTCATGCACGGCGGTGGCCAGCAACAACTACCTTGTGCGCCTGCCGCCGATGACTTTGAAGCCCGGCGAATCGCGTCAGGTCGTGTTCACGGTGGACCGCAACATCCACAAACGCGCCGCGCCGTTCAGCGTGGCGCAGGCGCGCCGGTTGCGCACGACCGCGCAGCAATGGTGGGAGAAGAAATCAGGGTTGCCGTTCGACACCATCCAGGTGCCGGATGCGGGCATCCAGGCCATGCTCGAATCCTCCGTTCGCAACATCTGGCAGGCGCGAGAGATCAAGAAGGGACGCCCTGCCTTTCATGTCGGCCCGACGGTCTATCGCGGCCTGTGGGTGGTGGACGGCTCGTTCCTGCTGGAATCGGCCGCGCTGCTCGGTCGGGGCCGGGACGCGCGCGCCGGCGTCGAGTATTTACTCAGCCACCAGAAGCCGGATGGCAGTTTTGAAATCATCCACCGCTTCTGGAAGGAAAACAGCATCGTGCTATGGGCCGCGACTCGCCATGCGATTCTCACGCAAGACAAGGCATGGCTTAGAGCACACTGGCCCGACCTTCAGCGTGTGGTGAACGCCATTCAGAATCTCCGCGCCGAAGCGTCGAAAGACCCTGCCACGCTGGAATACCGGTTGCTCCCGCCCGGCGAAGTGGACGGCGGAATATCGAATCCAAATCCCACCAAGCCGGATTACTCGAATGTGTATTGGTGCCTAGGAGGGTTGAAAGCCGCAATCGCCGCCGCGCACTGGCTCGGCGACGAGGCCAGCGCCGCCGCCTGGCAGACCGAGTTCGACGATTTCTACGCGACCTACCGGAAAGCCGCCGCGCGCGACTCGCTCAAGGATTCGTTTGGGAACGCCTACGTTCCGACGATGATGGGAAACATTGACCAGCACGTTCCCGCCCGTGGCCAGTGGGCGTTCTGTCATGCCGTTTATCCGGGCCAGGTGTTTCCCAAAGACGACGCGCTGCTGGAGGGTCAGCTCGCCATGCTGCACGCCACCAAGGTGCAGGGCATGGTCTATGACACCGGCTGGATGAAGGAAGGCATCTGGACTTACTTCGCTTCGTTTTACGCGCACGCCCAGTTGTGGCAGGGCCGGGGCCGCGAGGCGGCGCACGTGCTGTACGACTTCGCGCGCCACGCCAGCCCCACCCGCGTCTGGCGCGAAGAGCAGAAGCCGGTGAGCAAAGGCGGCGACGAGGTCGGCGACATGCCGCACAACTGGGCCAGCGCCGAGTTCATCCGTCTCACCACGCATCTCATCGAACTGGATCGCGGCGACGAACTCCACCTGCTGGAAGGCTTCCCGCGCGAGTGGGCCGGCCCCGGCATGGTCACGCGCCTCAACGGCGTGCTCACGCCCTTCGGCCCGCTGCACCTCGAAGTCCGCGTCTCGGACGACGGCCGGAGTGCGCGCCTGAAAATGACTCAACTCAAAGGTAGCAAGCCCGCAAAGATCGTGCTGCACCTCGACGGTCTGACAGGCAAATCAGAAACGGTGGAGTTGGCTACGGATCGCGACGTGGACCAGTCCTTCACGAAACAACCCTGAGCAACTCAACCACCAGCAACACCTCATGCGAATTCAACTCCTCACAACCTTCGCGCTGGCGGGCTTGTTCTGCGCTTCCTTAAGCGCTGCCCCTGGCCGAACCACTCAATCACTGGATGGCCAATGGCAGATTGAGGATGGAACGTCGCCCACGGAAATCCCCGTGACGTTCAGCCACACCGTGCCCGTTCATGGCCTGGCCAACCTCGCGAAGCCCGCTTTCAAGGACGTGGACAAATTCATCAGCCGCGAAAACCTCGCCAACCGCATTCGTCAAAAACTTTCGCCGGCCGAGTGGCTCACGAATTACTGGAAGGGCAAGGTGGAACAGGACCGCGATTATTTTTGGTATCGCAAAACCTTCCGCGCACCCGCCAGGCGCGACGTGGTTTTGCTCAAGATCAACAAGGCGCAGTTCGGCACCGCCGTCTGGCTAAACGGCCGGAAGCTCGGTGAGTATGCCGGTTGTTTCACGGCCAGCTATACGCCGCTCGATCAGGCGATCCGCTGGGGTGAGGAGAACACGCTCGTCGTCCGCATCGGCGCGCATCCCGCCGTGTTGCCCGACTCCTATCCCACCGGCTCGGACTTCGAGAAGATCAAGTGGACGCCCGGCATCTACGACCGTGTGTCGCTGATTTACTGCGACAACCCCGCCATCGAGACGCTGCAAATCGCGCCGCGCATTGCGACCGGCGAGGTGGTGGTGCAGACCAGGGTGAAGAACCACAGCGCCGCGCCCGCCACCGCGTCCCTCGCGCACACCGTCAAGACGTGGAAGGGCGGAAAGAAGGTCGCGGCCGGCGCGCCCGAAACCCTCAGCCTTCAGGCCGGCGAGGAAATGGTGCTCACGCAGACGATCAAGATTCCCGGCGCGCATCTTTGGTCGCCGGAAGATCCGTTCCTCTACGTTGTGGAGTCCAGCACCGGTGGCGACTCAGTGACCACGCGGTTTGGAATGAGAGAGTTTCGCTTCGACGCCGCCACCAAGCGCGCCTATCTCAACGGCAAGGTCTATTATCTGCGCGGCTCGAACATCACACTGCACCGTTTCCTGGAGGATCCACTTTGCCGGGATTTGCCCTGGCGCGACGACTGGGTGCGCAAGCTCCTGGGCGATCTGCCGAAGAAAATGCACTGGAATTATTTCCGGTTCTGCATCGGGCCGGTGCCGGATCGCTGGCTGGACATCTGCGATGAGGAAGGTTTGTTGATTCAGAACGAGTTCTTCGTCTGGACCGGCGGGACCGGCTGGTACCGGGGCTACTCGCGCAGGCACGACGCCGACGAGATGATTCGCCAATACCAGGACTGGATGCGTGACAATTGGAATCATCCGAGCGTCGCCGTCTGGGACGCCAACAACGAAACCAAGGACGCCATCTTTGGCGCGAAAATCATCCCCGCCGTGCGTTCGCTCGATCTCTCCGAACGCCCGTGGGAAAACAGCTACAACGCGCCGGCCGGTCCGAATGATCCGGTGGAGCATCATCCGTATCTCATGCAGAGCGGGCATCGTGGCAAACTCACGTTCAGCATGACGAACCTCGAGACGATGGACAGCAAGCCGCCCAAAGGCGCGCTCCCCTCGGACACCAATCCCCCGCTCATCAATGAATACGGCTGGCTATGGCTCAACCGCGACGGCTCGCCCACGTTGCTCACCGAGAACGTCTATGCCCAACTCCTGGGAACGAACGCAACCGCCCGCGAGCGGCTCGACCTGTATGCTTATTTGCTCGGCGCGAAGACCGAGTTCTGGCGGGCGCATCGCCAGTACGCCGGCGTCATTCACTTCGTCTATCTGACGTGCAGTTATCCGGGCGTCTATACCGCCGATCACTTTGCTGACGTCACGGCGCTGAAACTGGATCCGGCCTTTGCGGATTACATGGGCGAGGCGTTCAAGCCCCTCGGCGTCTATATCAACTTCTTTCAACCGACGCTCAAAGCCGGCACGACGCGCGAATTCACCATGATGCTCGTCAACGACGAAGATCGTCGGTTGCCCGTCCGGCTCGCGCTGTCACTGGAAACCCCGAAAGGCAAAATCGTGGCGCGAACTGGGCAGGAGTTTTCGTTACCGGCACTGAGCAATGGCACGGTAAACCTGCGGCTCGCCATCCCGAACGTCACTGGCAAACACACACTCAAGGCCAGCGCCCAGTCGCTGGGTCAAGGCCGCGTGCCGGCAACCTTGAGCCGGCGCTGGGTGACGGTGGAGAATCCGAAATGAAACCAGCCGAAACAGTCAGCGCCTCCCCGCTCAATCTCCGCTACGTGCTGCCGATCAGCCTGGTCGCGGCGCTCGGGGGTTTTCTGTTCGGCTACGACACGGCGGTGGTGTCGGGCGCGATTGGATTTTTGACGAAGCATTTTCAACTGTCCGCCGAACTCAGCGGCTGGGCGGCGTCGAGCATGCTGGTGGGTTGCATGTTTGGCGCGCTCCTCGGCGGGCCGACGGGCGACCGCTTCGGGCGCCGACCCAGTCTGATCGTGTGCGCGGCGTTGTCCGCCTTGTCCTCCGTGCTGTCCGCGCTGCCGGATTCACTCGCGATGTTTGCGTGGTCCCGGTTTGCGGGCGGACTGGCGATTGGCGCGGCATCCATTCTCTCACCGGTTTATATCGCGGAGATCGCGCCGGAGAAAATCCGCGGGCGGCTTGTGGCGTTGTATCAACTCGCCATCGTGACCGGCATCCTCGTGGTGTTTTTTGTCAACCTGCAAATCCAGCGGCTTGGGGACGAGACGTGGAACACGCACACGGGCTGGCGCTGGATGTTCGCCTCGTTGGTCATTCCGTCGGTGCTGTTTGGTGTGCTCCTGTTGGTGGTGCCCGAAAGCCCGCGCTGGTTGATGAAACTGAATCGTCGCACCGAGGCGCAGGTCATCCTGGAGCGCATCGGCGGCGCGGCCGCCGCCCGGCGCGAACTGGCCGCCATCGAAGAAACGCTGCGGGAAGAGCCGGGGCGCTGGCGTGAATTGCTCCGGCCCGGCTGCCGCCGCGCGCTGTTCGTGGGCGTGCTGCTGGCCGTGTTTCAACAGTTCAGCGGCATCAATGCCATCATGTATTACGCGCCTGAGATTTTTAAGGCGGCGGGTTCCAGCACCGACACCGCGTTCCGGCAAACCGTCACGGTGGGGGCCATCAACCTGCTGTTCACCTTTGTGGCCATCGGCTTCGTGGACCGAGTGGGGCGCAAGCCGCTCTTGATCATCGGCACGACGGTGCAGATGCTCGCGTTGGGCATGGTGGGAGTGGCTTTCGCCACGGGCCACCAAGGCGCGCTCCTGCAAATCGGCATTCTGGCCTTCGTGGCGGCGTTTGCCATGGCGATGGGGCCGGTGGCGTGGATTGTGAATTCGGAAATCTTCCCGAACAAACTGCGCGGGCGGGCCATGGCGGTCGCCATCTTGCTGTTGTGGCTCGCGTGCTACGCGGTTTCGCAGACCTTCCCGATGCTGCTCGAACGACTCGGGCCGGCCATGACGTTTTGGATTTACGCGGGGTGCAGCCTGTTGAGCGCCGTTTTCGTCATCGCCCTGGTGCCGGAAACGAAAGGCCGAACGCTGGAGGAAATTGAAGCAAGTTGGAAAAAGTAGGCTAACGCTACGAAGTTGCTTTTCTCGGCGGAGCCCGGCAGCGTGGCGACGACTCTATCATGCCGGACGCCCGATTCAGCCGTAACCATGTGTTCGGAGAAAACCGGCGTGATCGTGGGGTGGAAGTCGGCGCGCGTCACGAGGGCGCGTCGTTGTAATAGCCGTCGCTCGTTGGCCGGGTGTTCTCTTCCCACCAACGCTTGACCACCCAGGCCTCCACCTGTGCTTCGACGCCTTCGGGGAGGCAGGCGTGGACGGCGAGCTTGAGCGCCTGGCCGGACCACTGCGAACTGAGGCGCGTTTTGAAAACGACCCACGAGCAGCCGGCCTTCTGCGTATTGCCGAACTGGCGGCCGTCGGGGACGGGAACGAGTTGCAAATTCTGTTCGCCGATGCGCACCCGCGCCTGGGTAATCTCGGCGACTACCGGTGAGTAGCGCCATTCGGTGACGCCTTTGCGCAGCCGCACCACGACGGCGAGGATCGGCTGTTCGCCGGCCAGCGACGGCAGCGTGGTTTCGAATGCGTAAGTCTTCTTCGCCAGTTTCTTCTCCTTCTCAAAGCGCGCGGCGTCGGCGAAGCGCACATCCAGCCGTTCGTCGAGCGGGGTCGCGTGCAGCGTCAGACCGCCGCCCAAAGCGGTTGCCCGCTCCTGTGTCACCGCGCGCAACGGCAACGACGAGTGGCCTTTGGCCGGCGATGCGACCTCCAGCATCAACGTCTCAAATGGGCGCAGCCAGATCTCCAGCGTGTCACCGACTTTGTAGCCCGCCTGATCGGGCCGCAGCAGGCGCGTCGGCGCAGGGAAATGTGATACCACGCGCAACGGCGTGCCAGGTTTGGCGTCAAGTCCGAGTGATGGGTCGAGGCGCAGTTCCGCTTTGCGCGCGGCGAAGTGCGTGTTGTTCAGGAACAGAAAGCCGTGCGTGCCCTGGCAGTGCGCGTAGCCATAGATTTCATTCCGCGCCGGGTCGCCGAGGATGTTGCGCCGCTGCAGGAACAGGGATTCGTTTTTCCGGGCGAGCGCGGGCAGGCGCGCGAGGAAGGCCACGTCCTCGTCGGTGAGATGGTAGAGGTTGCCCCAAAGGTTCGGGAACAGCAGGCTGCCGCGACCGAGGTCCATCACCAGCGCCTCGCGCCAGCGTTCCTTGCCCATGAAATTGCCCCAGCGCGTGTCGGCGAGCCAGACGCCCAGACTGTCTTTGGCAATCGGCGGAATGTTTTTGGCGTATTGCGCGGTGTGATCCTGCGCCAGCGTAACCGAGTCGCGGTAATAAAGCGTCGGAAACGCGCTCGTGCCTGATCCTTCCATGTGCAGGCCGGATTCGAAGATCGTGTCGCCGTGCAACGCCCAGAACGGCGAACTGCATCCCCAATACCACATGACGAACACGTCCGGCGACTCCACGCGCGCTGCGCGGGCCAGCGCGATGAGTTGCTCGTGCATGAACTCGGTGGCATAGGGTCCGGGCAGGTGGCCGTGTTCAGTGCTGTTGCAGTGGTAGTCGCCGCCGTCGAACTTGAGAAAGCGCGCCCGGTTCTCGCGGACGTGGTGAAGCACGGCGTTGCTGAACGTGTTGAAATACGGCGCCGACGCGAAACAAAACATGCGGCCCTCGTGCGCCTTGTCCGGGTAGCCGAGCCGAAAAGGCATGACGAGCGGCTTCTGCCCAGCCAACGCCGGCAGATATTCCCAGCACGACTCAGCCGCCCAACTTGTGGCGAACCACAATCCGAGCTTCATCCCCAGCGCGTTCACGCGGTTGACGATCTGGCCGGGGCCGTTGGGAAAACACGTCGGACGAAAGCGGGTCAGGTCCGAGTTCGGATCCACCCAGCCGGTGTCGAGGGTGAAGTAATCGAAGTTCATCCCTTTCCGTTGCCACTGCCCCAGCGCGTCCAACACGTTGAGCGTCTGCTCATCGTCCAGCGTCGGGCAACCGCCCCACTGGTTGTTGATGCCGAAAGGCGTGTAGAGGGCGAGCACCTTTTTCTTCCGCAGACTGCGCTCGTAGATGTAATCGGTGAAGTGGTCCAGTGCCTTGCCCGGCGGGGACACACTCACGAGCCCCACGGGGCTGCGGAACGTGGCTTCCGGTAACAATCGCTGGCCCGGATGATGCCCGAGCTGGATGCGCCCCTGATTGCCGCGGTTCATGCCGGAGGGATGCTCGAGCGCGGCGAAACATTCGCCCTCGACGAACACCGGCTGTCCTTGTCCGCCGCCCGACGTGGCGCCTTCGGTCGCGAAATCGTCCAGTTCCACGTCCAGAAGCAGCAGTTCCCGGTCGGCCCGGTTCTTCGCCTCAACCCACTTGCGCCGCGTCGAGCCTTCGAGCTGGTAGTGGACGGTCACATCTAGCGCCAGCGAGAGGCTGCGCAACTCGAAGACCG
>CAYIOH010000112.1:0-9647 GCA_964364975.1 uncultured Bifidobacteriaceae bacterium | reverse complement strand
GACCCACAGCCAATGCCCGTCCGGCATCGCATAGTGCGCCCAGCCGTCAATGGCGAAGTAGTCGCGGCAGGTGCCGGGAAACTGGTCGGTGAACGGCGTGAAGCCCATCCCGCCGCTGCTCAGGCGTGGCAGCGTGCCGTCGCACGGAAGCGGGTTGACGACGCAGAGCAACTCGGGGTCGAACGAGGAGAGGCGATTCAGCCGGAATGTCAGCCGGGCGCGGGGTTCGCGCTTCCAGATTTCGAGCTGGCGCACGGCCCACTTGAGGCGCGGGTGTTCCAGCGGCTGCAAGTAACGAATCGTGTGCGGCCCTTCCTCGACCGTCGCCTTGCCACCGGCTTTGGCGGTGATGAACTCCAGCTTTTCTTTCTGCAATTGCTCGCGCTTCGCGGCAGTGCCAGCACTCCAGATGTCCTGCAATGCCCAGCGCGGGGCGAAGGCGTTGACCTTCACGGACACGAAGTCGCCGAGGCCCGCGGTGAACAACGGCTTGGTCATGCCAGGCCACGTTGCGCCAGTTGGCCAGCCTTGGTCATCCGTCGTTACGGCCGGAGCCAAGTTTGATTGCGGGGCTTTGTCTGCCATGGATTCCCCGCTGAGTTGAAATCGTTTCACGCTGGCGGCAGCAAGGTTCTCCACCCAGAAGCGGGCGAAGCGATTCGGCGAGCGATCCGGGAACGTGGCGGAAACATCTTCGCTGCTGAGATCGGCGGGCTTCTGCGGGCGGCCCCAAAGCGGGCCCGGCTCAAAGTAAAGTTTGAGGCGTGCGCCGGTCGCGGGGTCCACGAGCGAGCGCGAGTCATCGCGCAGACAGGACGCGATGAGCGTCGCCCAACCGCTGAACGGCGCGAACGACGGATTGGCGAGCCACAAGCCTTCGCCTTCGCGGATGAGCCGGGTGCGGGCGCGCTGTCCGAGCAACCACTCCGCCAGCGCCATCGGACGCCAGGCGAGCCGGGCCTTCTCGTTCCACTGGCCTTGGGCGTCGAGGCTGTAGGGTTGCGCCACACTCATGCCGGAGCCCCACGTGTGCTCGTCGAAGAGGCAGAGGTCTTTGGTGAGTTCCACGATGCGGCTGCGGCTCGAAGCATCCAGCGGTCCCCACACCGGCGATTGCGCGGCGGCGAGGGAGCGCTTGGCGAAGCGGCTTGCGGCAACTTCACGCGGCGCGCAGGCGGTCCCGTTGGCCCACCAGTCGGTCCACTCGCCCTCGTACTCGGGCGCCGTGGCACCAGCGGCTTTTTCCAGGTCCTTCATCGCCTCGGTGACTGTGGTAAGCCGCAGCTTCGGTTGGAGGCCGAGCTGGTTCCACGCGGCGACGAAATCGGACAATGGCGGGAACGGCGGGTCGTTGTCGTAGCGCCACATGCTCGTCATGGAAACCGCCATCACCGGATGCCGGTAGCCGTCCCGCTCGAACTGGCGCAGGCGGGCGACGCAGCGCTCGTGGGCTTTGCGCAACGAGGCTTCGTCGGTTTTCAAGATGTCACCGGCGCGCGGCGGGCGATAAAGTCCGTCCGCCGCCCGCGGCAGCGGCCCGCGCCGCCATTCGTCCTTTTCGAAAAAGAAGAATCCGTCGCCGTAGGTCAGGCTCATCCACACGAAAAGCTTCCGGCCATCCGGCTGCTTCCACCAGAACGCGGTGAGCCGGGGCAACGGCGTCCCGCCGCTGTCGCTGTTGATGCCGGAGAACAGGTAGCGGACGCCGCGATCCAGCAACGCCTTGGCGCCGGCGCGGGGAAAGCCGTTCACGTCGTTCTGCACGGCGGTCTGCGGTTTGAATTCCTGCCACAATTCCTCCGGCAGCCAGTGCGTCATGACTTGCCACTGATCGCGGTCGAGAAACGGCGTGTTGTTGAGCGGCAGCGCGGTGACTTCGATCTGTCCGGCGCGAACGGCCTTGAGGAATTCCCGGCGACGGGCGGGCGTGGCGACCTGCCACCAGTCATTCACCGCCACCGTCGTTTCGGCCGTCCAGCGAAAGCGCGCCTCGTCCGGCAGGCGACGCGTGGCTTGCGCCGTGTCGAGTGCGAGGTCGAGGTAGCGCCGCTGCAAGTCGCGGCAGACCGCCGGGTGATCGGTGAAGCCGTAATCCGTGTGGGAAAAGTGGATCAGATCGAGTTGCTTCACGAACTCGGCGGAGGCGGGGGCGGATTCCGCGGCGCGGAGAGCCACAGTCAACGCGCACAGGAACAACACGAACCATCGGCAGACTTGTCTCTCTTGCATAGCGAGTGCGAGTCTATCGGCTCAACCGGCGTGGTGCCAACCCGCTTGCCGCCCGGTCGTCTGGTTCCTGATCGAGGTGGCAGCCGTCGCTGCGCGAACACGATTTGCGACTGATAGGAATTCGCTTTTCGGGCTATGCACTTGTTTCCCTTTGAGGCAGAGAGGGACAACCTAAAGGTTGAACTCCAACGGATATGGGCCTTGCGCGGCGTTGGAGTTCACGCTTTAGCGTGTCCAGTGAGCCAAGGGGAAACAGGTGCATGGTGCGAATGAGTTCGCGCTTTGCAATGGGCGACTTCTCAGCTTCGGAGGAACCGGCGGTTGACTTTGCGGTACCAGCGCACGTCGGACCAGTTCTTCCAGTAGGGATGCGCGTAGTTCCAGGGCGTCACGCCCCAGAATTTGTGCTCACCCGCCAGGGTCATGCACTGCTCGCACCAATCGCGCAGCCAGCCCCAATCGAGGTCGGGATGGTCCATGTGCCACCACGGCCCCCAGGCCTCCGTCGTCACCACCGGGGCGGCGATTTCCTCCGCCCACGCCCGGGCGAACGCGCACTTGGCGCGCATCTCCTGCGCCAGCATCGGCCCGACGGTATCCAGCGCGGCGGCAATCCGGCCCGCGTAGTCCTGGTAGTCGCGTTGGCCCCGGTCCTTCGTGATGGAATTGAAACCGCTGCGGTTGTCGAAGCGCGGCGAGTGAATCCACAGGTGCAGTTCCAACACATCAAACAACTGCAGTCCCAACGAGCGCACTTCCTTGTGGAAGGACGTCAGCGAATAGGTGAAACGCAGCCGCGGATAGCGCGATTGGAAATACGGCAGCATCTCCGAGAACAGAGCGCGCACATACTCCATCTGAGCCGGCTTCCACGCCAGGCGCGTCAGTCCTTGCGCGAATTGCCCGGTCTCTTCCATCGCGGCTTCGACGGAGCGCGCGGCGGAAGGTTTCTTCGCCAGTTCGTTCAGCCCGGCTTGGAACGGGCTGAAGTAAGGGAACTCCTGGTCCAGGTCCACGTAGAGCACGTGCTCGAGCAGGTGATGGCGGCCGAGGAGGTCGAGCGTGCGCGCCCAAGCCTGGCGGAAACCGTCGCGGTCTTTCGCCAGCGCCTGGGTGCGGCCGGGATGCTCTTTGCAGTCCCTGCCCCACGACGACAGGATCACCGACAGGCCCTGGCGTTTCATGGCACCCATAAACTCCACCAACTCGCGCGCAATCGCGTGCTCGCGGTCGCGGTCGGACATGCCCCAGTTGGCCAGCGGATCGCCGGGGATGGTAATGGTTTCGTCCTCCGAGCGCAGCGCGCCAATGACCAGCGGAAAGGCGTCAATGCGGACGGTGTTGAATCCGCGCTCGAGCAACTCGTCCGCCGCCCGATTGAAATCGGCGAACGCGCCGCCGGGATAATGCTGCGTCAGCCATGAGAAATCCCACATCGCATTCGTGACGCGCCGCGGCTTGAGGCCATCGCGCAGGTCGGCTGAAAACTTCAAGGGGCGGGGATGTGGCGGCAGGGAGGATTTTGCGGGCGTGGCCGCTTCGGTCATGGCCGTCTTCGCGCCGAGCAGCGCCACCGCACTGCCGGCCATGGCAAGGGAAGCTTGGCGGAGAAATTCACGCCGGACAATCACGTGTGACTTGTTCATGGATGCTTTTCTGGGGCGGCGATTTTTACTGGGTGCGGTACTCGCCTGCCGGGTGATCGGTAAAGCCGTAGTCCGTGTGGGAGAAGTGGATTAGATCGAGTTGCTTCACGAACTCGGATTGGGCGGGGGTGGATTCCGCCGCGCAAAGAGCCGCAGTCAGCGCGCAAAGGAATGCGGATGCCCAGCGGAAGGCTTGTTTGGCTTGCATAGCAGGCGCTAGATTAGCTGAGTAAGGATTTTGTGTCCGCTGAAACTTCCGGGACTGAAACTTCCGGGCAACGTCCCGTCACGATGCCGGCGAACATCCCGTCAGGGAATCTGTTTCGCTGGCGCTCAAAGCCTCAGTCAATTCGCGCGGCTCAATTTGCTGTGCACTCAGAAAAATAGAAATCGCACGCAAAGTCCAACTTTGTTTCTCCGTTGAAAGCCCCGGGCGGACGCGTGGAACGCAACCACGCCGTCATTTTGAACGTCAGGAGACGAGCGGTTGCTCCGGCAGGGTGGGCAGTGAGATGCGAACGATGCCGGCCTGGCCGGCTTTGGGCGGGATGATTTCGAGTTTGCCGCGATGGGTCTCGACGATTTTGCGGGTGACGGCCAACCCCAGCCCCAAACCCACGTTGCGCGTGGTGTAGAAGGGGGCCGAGGCGCGTTGCATCGCTTCGGGCGTGAACCCGGCGCCATTATCCTGCACTTCGATGCGCAGCCCTGATCCTTCACCGGCAGCCTCAGAGTGGAGCCGCACGCCGATTTTGGGGTCGGTGGGATTGGCTTGTAGCGCGTTGAGGAGGACTTCGGTGAGGGCGTATTTCAGCGCGGCGCGGTCGCCGGTGACGACGACCGGCTTGCTGGGGCTTTCGCATTTCAACTGGCCGGCCTTGACAGGCTGATGTTTGCGGGCGTCCTGGTAAGCTTCTTCGATCAACGGGGCGACCGGGAAGGCTTCCTGCGTCGCCAGCGCGTCGCGCGCGAGGAAGCGCATCTGATTGACCAGGCGGGTAACGCGCTTGACGCCGTCGGCCAGCGCGCTATCGAGCGACGCGCGGAATTCGGCGTCGCGATATTTATCGGCAAGCAACTGCTGGTGGGTTGAGAGCGGGACCATCGCGTTGCCGACCTCGTGCGCGAGCCGGTCGGCCATGGTTTTGACGAGGCGCAGGTTGGCGGCCTCGATTTCCAACCGGCGCAACTGTTCATTCTGCGTCAGGTCTTCGACAATCACCAGCGCCAAAGCCGGCGGGCCGTCATGCTGACGCTGGAACGGAACGATGGAGACGTTATAGACCGTGCCGGGAACGTCCGCCGGCTCAAATTTGAAGGGCGCGATGGCCGCACCGGTGCGTAGCACTTGATAAACCTTGGCGGCCACCCACTGTGGCAGGTCGGGGAATTCCAGATCACCGCCGCCGCGCCCGCTCTTCGCAAAATATTTCCGCGCCATTTTGTTGGCGTGCAGGATTTTCAGGTCGCGGCTCACGACGACGCAGGCGCTGCTCAACTCGCGCAGCACGCCGGCCATCATTTCGTTGTTGGCGGCCACCTGGTCGTGCAGCCAGATGTTGCGGATGGCGAGGCCCGCCTGTTCGAGCAAGTGGAAAATCAATTCCAATTCGGTGTTGACCAACGGTTCGCCGGTCACTCGGCCATCGAACACCGCTACGCCAATAACGGTTTCGCGGTCGAGGATCGGCACGGCCACCTGCGCGCCGAGCAACTCAAATTCTTTTTGCGCTTCGAGATCGTTGCGCGCTTCGTCGCTGTTGCGCCGCAGAATGCGTCCGTGGCGGAAAAGCTGGCCGCCGATGCCGGCATCGAACGACAACTCGAAGTGCTCAAGCAAGCCGCTGGATAACCCGATCGCGGAGGCGGCGCGCAGCCGACGACTCTCCTCCGGCGCGGTCACACCGCCGGCTTCCGCGATAGGCTGCCGCAGGAAAATGACGGCGCGGTTGACGCTCACCAGTTTGCGCAGGAGGAGCAGGAATTGTTTCAGCAAGGCGGCGCTGTCGAGCGAGTGGGTGAGGATGGAGGAAAAATCGCGAAGCACCTCGGTGGTTTGCGGCGAGCCGGCTAAAATGGCGGGCGATTGCGCGAAAAACCGGGTCGTGCCGGACGAAATCTGCGTGACGGGGGGTGGAACGGGGGACAGCGCAGCCTCCGCGAACAGCCGGTCGAGCAGCGCCGTCAGCATCCGGACGCGCACCGGCTTGGTGAGTACATGCGTTACGCCTTTGAGGTACGCCTCTTCCTCCCATTCGGACTGTTTCGAGTCGGTGACGACGAGAAGGGGGCACTTGGGGTTGAGCCGGCGCAACTTTTCGACCACCCAGATTCCCTGCACGTTGGACAGGTCGAGGTCAAGGATGCAGGCGTGGGTCAAGCCATGCGCGAGCAGCGGTTCAGCCTCTTCCAGACTGACACGGTGGACGACACGGAATTGTTCGGGGTTAAGCCCGGTGCGGAGCGTGTCGGCAAACTCCGGGTTGGGTGTCAAAGCCAAAATCGTTTTCATCGCGCATTTGCCCTCGTGCATTCCCGTGCGAACAGATGAAGCCAGCCGGGTGTTGGTTTTGAACGCGCCACGAAATTCGTGACGCTCTTTTCGTTCGCTGCCACATTCAGATTCTTCGCCTGACACCCCAAAACCGGCCTCGAACCGTTTCGCTTCCGATACATAAGCCACAGGTTCGCCCGCAGGTCAATTCTTCTTCGCTTTCATTCTTGCCCGATTGGTGAGGGTGGGCAACGTGAGAAACTACCGATTTTGCGGGCCGGGTAAGAACGGAGGCGCGCCCAAGGGATTTTCCGGGGAAAACCGGCAAGAAAGGTTGACCCACCTGTGCCGTCCGGCCACTGGCCAGACGGAACGGGAAAGAGATTAGCACGGGAGTTTGTTTGCAAGCTTCATTCGCAACTTTGTTGGCGGCGCCAACGCATCCGCGCGTGGCGCAACGTCAGTTGCGGACATGGAACGCGAGGTTGCCAACGGCGTTTCCAACCCTGCCGTCGGCGTCTGCAATGGCGCGGACGACAAAAGCGACCCTGCAAACACCGTCAGCGATGGTGCGGACGGCAAGAGCGACCCTGCGAACAGCGTCTGCAATGGCGCGGACGGCAGGAGCGACCCTGCAAACACCGTCAGCGATGGTGCAGACGGCAAGAGCGATCCTGCAAACACCGTTAGCAATGGTGCGGACGAGAAAAACGACCCTGCAAACGCCGTTAGCGATGGTGCAAACGCCGTCTGCAATAGTGAAATCGCCGTCTGCGATGGTGAAAACGCCGTTTGCAACTGAGGAAAACACGTCTAAGAACCTGAAAATCAGGAAATTAGCGTCAAATCCGGCAAAAACCGCCGGGAGTGCCCCAAACCGGTCAAAAAGAAACCCCACCATTCAAAAGCCTCGGTAAGCCACGATTGGCCTCTTGTTGGGAAGTCGCCTTTCTTGGCCAACCACCGGGGTTGCGAGGGGCTTGCCTGGAGCGCCCTAGATTTTGCAGCTTGGAACGCCCTCCTTCAAGCCACGTTCCATTTCGATCTTCGACAAGCCGACATCAAAGAATTGTGCGAAGAACCTTTGACCCCACGAAAGTTTGACTTCCGCGCACCTCTCATAGCCCATCGCGCGGCAAAGCTCGTTATGGCACACCAAGTCAAGCACTCGCAGGATTGTAGGTTCTTTCTCCTCAATTTCGAGGCGGCGACAAACAAAGTCACCTAACTGTTCATCAGAAAGATTGGCACCAGCTTTGGTCATTTGCCGCTCCAGTTGGATGAACTCACGGGCCAAATCGGAATGGAGCTTGGCTGATCCGGCGCAGCCAATTACTAGGTCAATCGTTGAGAACAGCCCCGCGGCCGCCGCATAGACCAGCGTCCAAATCGCAGGCGCCCTTCCAAGAAGGGTTGTGATAGTGCCTACGCCGCCGATAACTGTGAATATCTTTATGAACTTTCCAAGGCTGTCGAAGAACCGCCTCCGGTGCGAGTGATAGCGAACAGAGCGTCTTACTCCGAATAGCAATTCGTGCCTTTCGGTGTCTCGCTTCTCCAGTTTTACATCGTCCGGCATTTTTACTTCTTTGGCGGAGGCGGCTTCACTGTGTCTGACGCCTTTGTGGTAGGGGTCGGCTTCTGCGATTCGTTCACTGCTTCCCGGTTTCTGACTTGGCGCGTTGAAGCATCACTGCCTGTTAGTGGCGCGCTTGGAGCCGGTTTGGAAGCTGGCTTTTGGTCGGCTTTATCACTCATAGTGGGACCAGCTTCCATATTTCCGGCCAGATGTAAAGCATACAAGGGCCCGTGATTGCTCGCTTAGGTTTTGCATTCAAATCTTACTCGCAGACAGCAAGTGACTCTGGTAAATAGCTTGTCCATGAACCGGCTTTTCTTTGGCGACAATCTGGGTTGGCTGCGCGACCCCAAGGAATTTCCCGACGAGAGCGTTGACCTCGTTTATCTCGACCCGCCGTTCAATTCCAACGCGGATTACAACGTCCTGTTCCGCGAAGCGTCCGGCGAAGCCAGCCAGGCGCAATTTCACGCCTTCACCGACACTTGGACTTGGGCTGACGCCGCCGAGACTTACAACCAATTCATTGACACCTGCCGGAACGTCGCCGTGGTGGAGATGATGCAAGCCTTCCACAGCTTCCTCAAAAACTCGCCCATGATGGCTTACCTCGCGATGATGGCGCCGCGCCTTGTTGAACTGCATCGCGTCCTCAAGCCGACCGGCAGCCTCTATCTGCATTGCGACCCGACGGCGAGCCATTATTTGCGTCTGCTTTTAGACGGCGTGTTTGGGGCTGACAATTTCCGAAATGAAATTATCTGGAAACGAAAAGCCGGACGCGGAGAAACAAATAACGCTGCCATTCGCTTCGGGGTATCAGCCGATAGCATTCTATTTTACGCCCGAAGCAAAGCGTCGTTTTTCCGCCGTCAGTATCGGGCAAATAATCCTCACTATATCGAAACAAAATTTACAAACCTGGACGAAAAGGGGCGGCGGTATCACTTGGATAATATAACGAGTCCGTCCTATCGCCCGAACCTTGTCTATGAATACAAGGGATATGCGCCACCGACAAAAGGCTGGGCGGTTTCACGAGAGCGAATGGAGCAAATGGAAGCGGAAGGACGGTTATATTTACCAAAAGATAAAACCAAACGCATTCGGCGGAAACGCTATTTAGACGAACTTGAGGGAGAGACGGTGGACAGTCTTTGGGATGACATTCCGCCAATCAACTCGCAAGCCCAAGAACGTCTCGGTTATCCAACGCAGAAACCGCAGGCGTTGCTTGAACGCATTATTGAAGCCAGCACTAACCCCGGCGGCCTGGTGCTTGATCCGTTTTGCGGTTGCGGCACAACGGTTCACGCGGCGCAAAAGGCGGGTCGCCAGTGGATCGGCATAGATGTCACTTATCTTGCCATCAACCTCATCAAGCGCCGTTTGAAAGATGCGTTCGGCGAGGAATTGCAATTCGAGGAAAAAGGTCAACCCACGGATTTCACTAGCGCGCAACGGCTGGCGGAACTGGACAAGTTCCAATTCCAGCATTGGGCACTCTCGCTCATTGACGCGCGTCCACTCAAGGAAGGCGACGGCAAGGGCGCGGATCGTGGCGTGGATGGCTTGCTGTATTTCTACGAGTCCAAGGAGGAGCGGCGCAAAATCATCGTACAGGTCAAAGGCGGCGGCGTGAAACGGAATGACGTGGCGACGTTGCTCGGCGACGTGAACAATCAGAAAGCGGCGGGCG
>CAYIOH010000111.1:0-9664 GCA_964364975.1 uncultured Bifidobacteriaceae bacterium | reverse complement strand
CACGACACCATTGACGGTCGGCTTCTCGATAAGCAGCGCCTTGCCGCCGCCGGGCGATTTCATTTCACGATCGGCCAGTTCGGTGATTTCGAGTTCGGTGGCGACGGGTTGGGTGATGCGTTTGAGTTCGCCGGCGCGGTCGAGGGCGTTGAGGAAATCGCGGAAGGAATCGAAAGCCATGCGCGGAGACTAGCAAAGGCGGGTGGGAGTCCAAGCATTAGCTTGCCCTGTGGGTGCGGGATCTGCCCTGAGAAGTTTTTGCGAACCGGTTGAAGCCGGGTTTCCAATGGCGCGTGACGTTCACGCAAACCGCGTGAAAAGTCCGCGCATTTCATGACCGGATGCCATAGGTTCTTCGGTTTTCCGCACAAAACCCAAGTGGCATCGGTGGTGCTAAAGACTTTGCAGAACTTGACAGTGTGGGTGCGAGAAGTAGAATTCGCGGACTGTCGGACCAAACCAAAACCAAAACAAAGCAGCAGAGAATATGAAAACACTTCGTCAACACATCCGGGCGTTCACACTCATCGAACTGCTCGTCGTCATCGCGATCATCGCGATTCTGGCGGCGATGCTCTTGCCGGCTCTGGCCGCCGCCAAGAAGAAGGCGCAACGCATCAACTGCACCAACAACCTTAAACAGGTCGGCCTGGCTTTCCGCCTTTGGGCGGGTGACAATGGCGAAGTTTACCCGATGCAAGTGGCGGGAGGAGGCGGAATTCCGGCCAACGTCGTCACTCTCGACTCGGGAGGCGCGGCGTCATGCGTCGGTGTCGAGGCCTACGCCTACGGCATCTTCAACGTTATGTCGAACGAGTTGAGCACACCCAAGATTCTGTATTGCGTGTCGGAGTTTGAAGGCGCCCGCAAAGCCGCAACTGAGTTTGGCACTTTGAATTTCAACAATAATAACAACCTCAGCTACTTTGTGGGTGTGGAGGCTATCGAATCCAATCCGCAGATGTTTCTGGTCGGAGACCATAACCTTGGGAACAATGCCAACCCGCCGACGGCGTTGTATCCCAAGCTCACAGCGCTGGGGACGAACCCTCCGGCAGGACCATTATTTGCCGGCTGGATGGATAACATGCACCAGAAGCAAGGCAACGTGTGCCTCGCCGACGGCAGCGTGCAAGGTTACAACCGCACGCGGTTGCAGGAAGCATTGAGAAATACGGGCGATTCATATCATACCGTGCCGACGGGCGATCCCCTCCCCACGATCGCAAACTTTCCAGAAGGGCATAACCGAGTGCAATTTCCGTAAGGCGACAATCGGTTGATTCTCAAACACGAAAGGGCATCCACGAGGATGCCTTTTCGCTTCCAAGGCAGGCAGGGCGGGCAGTCCTCTGGCCGCCGCAGGAAGGGAGTGAAGCGCCCGAAGCGACTTGTCCGTTCCAAAACACAAGCCCGACCAATCGGCGCGCTGGAGTGGCGGGACCTACCCGGCCGCGGCACGCCGGATGATTTCGGCCAGTGACGTGGCCGGTTGAAAGCCTGTCACGCGCGCCAGTTTTTCGACCGTCGGTTTGCGCCGGCGCATGTCGTCGAAACCCGGTGCGTAGGCCTCCGCATACGGCACAAACTCAATCACCGACTTCGATCCAAGCGTCTTGATGACCCGCCTGGCCAGATCGAGAATGTTTATTTCCTCCGTGCCTCCCACGTTGAACACCTCGCCCCGCGCGCCCGCGGAATTCTGCAAACGCACCAGGGCCTCGACTGTGTCCAGCACGCAGCAGAAGGATCGCGACTGCCGGCCGTCGCCAAAAACCTTGAGCGGCTGGCCGTTTCTGGCCGCCGCGATAAACCGCGGTAACACCATGCCGTAACGCCCGGTCTGCCTCGGCCCGACCGTGTTGAACAACCGCGCAACCACAACCGGCAGGCCACGCTCCCGCGCATATGCGAACACGAGAAACTCGTCCATCAACTTCGAGCACGCATAACTCCAGCGCGATTGATGCGGCGGGCCGATGAGCAAATCATCCTCTTCACTGAACGCGGGCTTCAGGCTCTTGCCGTAAACCTCGGAAGTCGAGGCCAGCAGGATGGGCGTCCGCTGCGGTGCGGCGGCGGCAAGCAGAACTTCAGTTTCGTGCAGGTTGGTATCGAGCACGCGAATGGGTGATTTAACCACGAGTTCCACGCCCACGGCGGCGGCAAGGTGGTAAATGGACTCGGCTTGCCCCGCGAGCCTGGCCAACTCGGCGCACGCGGATATTTTCGATTGAATCACGCGCAGTTTGGGATGCGACGAAACTGCGCGCAGGTTCCCGAGACTGCCCGTGGAAAGATCGTCAACAACGACGACGCTTTTGCCGTCGGCCAGCAGGCGTTCGACCAGATGGGAGCCGATAAATCCGGCGCCGCCGGTAACTAGCACATGCGAGCGCGGAGGATGGAGGATGGAAGATGGAGAATGGTCCATGCTACTTCGCGGCGCTTCGGCAAAAATCGTCCGCCCGCTCGATTGTGTTGTTGATCATGCCGCCGACGGACTGCCACGCGGCGTCATGATCGTGATGTTGCGCCGGAGTGACGTAACCGCAATCCAGCGCGTCATCCAGCCACGATTGCGTTTCGGTTGCTTCGCCAAGCGCGTTGGTCAGCTTGCTCACGAATGAAGCGGGATAGCGCCGGTGCGCCCAAGCTTCAGCGATCATGGATTTCACGGCGCGGGAGGATCGCCGGATTTGGTCGGTAAAGGAAAACCGTTCTTCGCGCGGGAAAGATTGCGAGAGCTTGAAAATTCTCTGTGCTTCTGCCCGGCTGCGCTGATACACCTTCATGTCCCGGAAGCTTCTGATGAGTGCCATAGTCGTCTCCTGTGAATTGGTTGTACTTTTGCAGGGTTTTTGCGATCCTCTATCTTCCATCCTCCATCCTCGTCCCTAAAGCGTCAGCGACCGCTTCCGCCAGTTTCTGACGATACGCCGGGTCGGCGATATGCCGCGCCTCGCGTGGATTGGTCAAATATCCGCCTTCGACCAACACCGCCGGGCGCTGTTGCCCGCGCAACACACCGGGAAATCGCGCCCGCCGCACACCGCGATCCAGGTCGCCGTTCACGGCCAACAGCGCGCGATGCAGCCGCACGGCGTATTGCAGGTTCTGTTCGTCGAAGGCATTGTTTGGGAAGACCTGAGACGCATCCTCGCTGTAGTCGCGTGTGATCGTGGATGCCATGCCTGCCGGTGTGAGGCAATACGTTTCCAACCCGGCCTGCTCGTGTCCGCCGCCGTCCAAGGAGTTGAAATGCAAGCTCAGAAACAAATCCGCGTGCTGCTGTTCGGCAAAGGCCACCCGGTCGGCCAGTGAAAGACCCGCATCGTTCGCGCGCGTCAGGAAAACGCGCCAGCCTCGTTCCTCAAGGAGCGGCGCCAGCCGGCGCGCCCAATCGAGCGTAAATTCTTTTTCCAGCCGTCCGTCCACGACACTGCGTGCGCCCAGGTTCGACCCGCCGTGGCCGGGGTCAATCACGATCACGCGATTGGTTCTGGCTGGAACATCAACTCCGCGCAACAACGGCTCAAAATTCTTCAGCACGTCCAGCGCGTGAACGAAAACCTGGCCATCAATCATCTGCGGGGCGAAGCCGATCCGGATTTCCAGCCCATCCCAATACGCCGTTCGGCTGCCGGCGGTGACGATGAGCGCGCCGCTTGTGGTGGACAACGCGAAACTTTCCAACGGGGACAACGACAAACGCCGCAGCTCGCCCAGCCTGCGCTCCTCGCGCCAGCGATTCAGCGACAGCCATCTCACTTCCGGCGCAATGAGCGGCGCGGGCGCGGTGATCGTTTCGTATGACGGTGCAGCGACGACGGGTGGCGGAGCGGGCGCGGGTTTTTCCGCCGGGAACAACTCCCAGTCCGGCGCAAGCGCCTCGCCGGTACGCGGTGGCCGGGTGACGTGGCGTGGCGTGGTCGTGCAGCCGGCCAAAACGGCCAGCCCACACGCGAGGATTCCCGCCGGCTTGAACACGGCGACATTGTGCGGAGGAACAGACGCGGCTCAAGACGATTCAGGCGGCAAGTTCCAATTCCCAAAGTCCAAACGCCAATACCGCGAAGCCTCAACACCTTTGGTGGGATGAGGCTTGATGTTGCTCTGGTGCTTGGTGCTTGGAATTTGGAGCTTGAGCCGTTTATGTTCTTCCCGCCGACGCACCGGCATTAAACGTGAAAATCCTTGTCGCCCTCACTGGAGCCAGCGGGGTGCTTTACGCCCAGCGCCTGCTCGACAACCTCGACCCGCGCGCGCACGAAATCCACGTTGTGCAAAGTAAGTACGCGCAGCAGGTCATCGCGGAGGAATTGCCGGGTGGCCTGCGCCTGCCGGTTGGTGTGAAGACGCATAACATTAAGAGCATGAACGCCCCATTCGCCAGCGGCTCCAACCCGCCGGACGCGATGGTCGTTATTCCCTGCACCATGGGCACGCTGGGCCGCATCGCGCACGGCTACAGCGAGGACGTGTTGCTCCGCGCCGCCGACGTGGTCTTGAAGGAAAAAAGGAAACTCATCCTCGTTCCGCGCGAAACGCCTTTGAGCCTGGTTCACGTCAAAAACTTTGAATTGCTCCTGCTCGCGGGCGCGACGATTTTGCCGGCCAATCCCAGCTATTACGCCGGCCCAAAGACGGTTCAGGAAGTGGTGGACACGGTCGTTGCCCGCGTGCTCGACCATCTGGGCGTGTCGAATAAGCTCGCACCGCGTTGGGCCGAAGAAATAGAATGATTTCAGTGCTTCAAAAGTGGGGAGGGTTTGTTCGCTTCTCGCACACGGTTTTCGCATTGCCCTTCGCGCTCGCGGCGATGTGCGTGGCCGCGCGCGACAATCGCGGCTGGCCGGGATGGCGAACATTCGGATTGATTCTCGCTGCGATGGCTTGCGCGCGGACGTGCGCCATGGCCTTCAATCGCATCGTGGATCGCAAGTTCGATGCGTTGAATCCGCGCACGGCCAATCGTCACCTTCCCGCCGGCACCATATCACTGACGAGCGCCATCACACTTTGCGCGTCCTCAGCGGCGGGTTTGGTGGCCGTTAGTCGGTTTCTCAATCCGCTGTGCTTCTGGCTTTCGCCCGTGGCACTCGCGGTGATTTGCTTTTACTCGCTGACAAAACGCTTCACGGACTACACGCATGTCTTTCTCGGTCTCGCGCTTGCGCTTGCGCCCGTAGGCGCGTGGCTGGCTGTGAAAGGCGCGAACGTTTCCGTTCTGGAAATTTCCCAAATGCTGGTGCTGGCCGCGACGGTGGTGCTTTGGCTCGTCGGGTTCGATATCATCTACGCGCTGCAGGATTATGAGTTCGACAAGTCGCACGGTTTGCGCTCGCTCGTCGTGGCGTGGGGGCCGAAGAACGCGCTACAGGCGGCGTTTCTCGCGCACTTCATCATGTGCGGACTGCTTTTTGCCTTCGGAATGCTTTGCCGCTTTCGCATTGCCTACATCGTTGGCTGGATGCTCATTGTCGGCTGCCTCGTGCTGGAACACTGGATCGCGCGGCGGCGCAGCCTCAGTTGGATCAACGTCGCCTTCTTCCGGCTCAATGCCTTGGTGAGCATTGTGTTTCTGATCATCGTCGTGGCGGAGGTGGTTTTTCAGGGAGGATTCAAGCTGCGGTAGCTGGCTCGTCGGTTGTGACGCGAACGTCCGATTCGCCGTTCCAGTGTAATCTGATTGCCCGGCGGTGAAGCTCAGCCAATACTCCCGCCATGATTCTATTGCACAAGCCATCACGATCCGGTCGAATCACTTCGACCCTGCTGCTCGCGTCATCGTGGGCGCTGTTGCCCGCAGCATTGGCGGCGGATTTCAAGCCCGCGCCCCAGGAATTCCAACAGGAGATGCCGCGCCAGTGGCCCGCACCGGCGGGCTCTTCAGCCGGCGGGTTGACGCTCGTGGATGCGGCGCCGGACGGAACGGTGCGCGTGGCGGATGGCCAGCGATGGTACGCCATGCGGGGCGAACGGCTGGAAGTTCTGCCGCCACCAGCGGGTTCCACGGCGGCGAAGGGTCACGTTTTCGTGGGCAACACCGCCCGCACGTTGTCCACTCCGCTCTCCACCGTTCGCCACATTCAACGCCAGGACGATGTCGTGTGGCTGGCCACGACGAAGGGCATCGTGCGGCTGACCGCCACGGAATCGAGCACCGAACTGCCCAATCAGGCGGTCCGGCAGATCGCCACCGGGCGGGCCGAGCTCGTTCTGGCGGCCACTGCGCGCGGCCTGTGGCGCCGCGACGAAGCGGACAAGTGGGAACAAATCCGTGTCGTGGACGATGTGGGCCGGGTTTGGGCGGAAGGCGACGTGCGCGGTGTGGCCGTTGACGGCCAAGGGAGTTGGTGGGTGGCTACGCCGGCGGGAGTGGCGCGCCGGAAAGGCGACCGCTGGAGTTTTTTCACCGGCCGCGATGGTTTGCCGTATGCGGATTTCACCTGCGTCGCAATCGGCGCCGGGTCGGAGGTCTGGTTTGGGACGCATCGTGGCGCGGTGCGTTTTGACGGCAAGGAGTGGGCTTATCGCGAAGGCCAGCTTTGGCTGCCGGGCAATGATGTTCGCTCTATCGCCGTCGGCGCCGATGGCCGCGCCTGGTTCGCCACGGACAAAGGTTTGGGAAGCATCGAGCGGCGCGCGATGACGCTGGCCGAAAAAGCCGCGCATTACGAACAGGAGGTCGAGCGCTGCATCAAGCGCACGCCGTTCGGCTACTTGTCGGAAGTCGGGCTAGGCGCACCCGGGGACCGCTCGAAGATCAATTACTCGGACAGCGACAATGACGGTCTCTGGACGGCGATGTACGGAGCGGGAGAATGTTTCGCTTACGCCGCCACGAAGGCGCCCGAAGCAAAAAAGCGCGCACAGCAGGCGTTCGAAGCGTTGCGCTTCCTGCAAAAGGTCACGCAAGGCGGCTCGCACAGCCCGCCCAAGGGCTACGTCGCGCGCACCATCCGACCGGTGGACTGGCCGGACCCGAACGTCGGGCGGATTGAGGGGGACCGCGAAACTCAGAAGCGCGACCGGTTGTGGAAGGTCTATGAACCGCGCTGGCCGCGCAGCGCCGATGGCAAATGGTATTGGAAAAGCGATACCAGTTCGGACGAACTCGACGGGCACTTCTTTTTCTACCCGGCGTATTACGATCTGGTCGCCGACACCGACGCCGAGCGTGAGCGCGTGCGGGAAGTGGTGCGGGATTTGGCGGATCATCTTCTCACGCACGACTTCGCCTTGGTGGATCACGATGGCAAGCCCACTCGTTGGGCCGTGTACGGGCCGCGAAACTTGAACGACAACCCCTACTGGTGGCTTGAGCGCGGCCTCAATTCGTTGAGCATTCTCTCCTACC
Source organism: uncultured Bifidobacteriaceae bacterium (assembly GCA_964364975.1). Lineage (GTDB taxonomy): Bacteria > Verrucomicrobiota > Verrucomicrobiia > Limisphaerales > JADLHS01 > JALOTT01. The sequence goes on along the minus strand of CAYIOH010000111.1, from coordinate 2,301 downwards.
TCACCGTGGCCGAATACATCACCGGCGATCCGAAGTACGGCCAGGCGGTTCGCGAGTTGATTGAGAAACACGGCTATGCCGCCAACGTGATGAATGCCAAGATGCAGATTGGCGTCGGCTCGGGCAACCAGTCCGACGACGAGATGGCCTTCATGTGCTTCTACAACCTGATTCGCTATACGAAGGAGGAGGCGCGGCGGGAGATATGGCGCTTTGCCTTTTCCTTTTGCTGGCGGATTGAACAACCGGAGATGAATCCATTTTTCAACTTCGCTTTCGCAGCGGTCGGGCGCGGACAAAACTTTGCCGATGCCTTTGGGCCAATTCCAGTGGACCCGTGGTCCGGCTGGTTCGAGGATTCAATCGCCACGCTGCGCGGGTTCCCGTTGGATCGTGCGAACTGGGCGCATCACAACAGCCATCGTTTGGATCTCGTGCCGCTTCGCCGCCAGCAGATGGAGGACTTTACCGCAGACCAGCAACCGCATCGTGCCTCCCGAGTCAACGGCAAAGTGCTTCCCGTCGAAAACCGGCACTTCAACCATTGGAACACCGACCCCTGGCAGCTCGATTACGGTGGCAACGGCCAGGAACTTGCCAGTGGAACGGTTTACCTGCTGCCTTACTACCTAGGTTTGTACCACGGGTTTATTGAGAAACCGAGATGAGATTTACCGGGAGAGCAACAGCTCTTTTCCGTAATTCGCCGTCGGCGCGTCCCAGTCTTTTCACGTTGAATGCCCGCTGTTGGATGTTCGATGTTCGGAGATGAGGGCCGGATAACGTGTAACATCTTTCGGGATTTGCTTCTGAGGAAGGTGTATGAAAGATGCCGAAGCGAGTCCCAAGATGCCCGCAGGAAGCAAATGTCCGCAATGCGGCACGCCGCTGCCCACCGGCGCGCTCGCCGGCCTCTGCCCCGCCTGCCTGCTGGCCCAAGGCGCGGCAACAGACACCGTCACCGACGGCAAACAACCCCCTTTCAACCCGCCGCCCGTCGTCGAACTCGCGCCGCTCTTCCCGCAACTCGAAATCCTCGAACTCATTGGCAAAGGCGGCATGGGCGCGGTTTACAAGGCGCGGCAGAAACAACTGGATCGCCTCGTTGCTTTGAAGATTCTCCCACCCGGCATCGGCGATGATCCCGCGTTCGCCGAACGCTTCGCCCGCGAAGCCAAGGCACTGGCCAAGTTGAACCATCCCGGCATTGTGACGCTCTACGAGTTTGGGCACGCTGGCGGCAACGAAGGTAGGGCGGGCAGTCCTCTGCCCGCCGTTCCCGACAACGAAACCGCACGGCACGCACGGAGTGACGCGCCCTACCAAACCGCGCCGTCTGGCGCTCGACCCTCGACCTTCGACCCTCGACTTCCGCTCTACTTTTTCCTCATGGAATTTGTGGACGGCGTGAATCTGCGCCAGCTCTTGCAGGCGGGCCGCATCTCGCCGCGCGAGGCGCTGGCCATCGTGCCGCAGATTTGCGATGCGCTCCAGTTCGCCCACGACCAGGGCATCGTCCATCGCGACATCAAGCCGGAGAACATTTTACTGGATCGCCGGGGCCGCGTGAAGGTGGCGGATTTTGGGCTGGCGAAGATTGTGGGTGAATCAGGTAGGGCGGGCAGTCCTCTGCCCGCCGTCGGCGCGCACGGAGTGACGCGCCCTACCGATGCCCTCACCGCCGCCGGCAAAGTGATGGGCACGCCAAACTACATGGCGCCCGAGCAAATCTCGCATCCCGCCGAGGTGGACCATCGCGCCGACATCTACGCGCTGGGCGTGGTGTTTTATCAGATGCTCACCGGCGAACTGCCCGGCAAACGCATCGAACCACCGTCCAAGAAAGTTCACATAGACGTGCGCCTCGATGAAGTGGTATTGCGCGCGTTGGAGAAGAACCCCGAACTCCGCTTCCAGCAAGTCAGCGAAGTGAAGACCTGCGTGGAGACGATTGTGGGAACTCCTGATGCCGGTAGCAGCCGACGTGAGGAGGCTCATTCTGAAAGCGGAAGTGCAAATCAAAGCGCCGCCATGCAGGAAGCACAAAGCCGCGTGAAGGCTCCGGCGATTGGCTTGCTGGTGGCTGGGATCGTTGACCTGGCCGCAGTCTTTTTCCTGCTGGTGGAGTTCGTCGCCGTCTTGCTCTCTTACCAGACGCTTTCTGCCGGGGCGACAATGCATCCGCCCGGCATCTCTTCGCGGTTGTTATTCTTCCTGCCGTTGTGCGTCGCATTGCTGGCTGCCGGGGTGGGCATTCTGTTTGGTGCATTCAAGATGCAGCGGTTGAAAAGCTACGGCTGG
>CAYIOH010000110.1:2281-9747 GCA_964364975.1 uncultured Bifidobacteriaceae bacterium | reverse complement strand
GCATCGCCTCGTAATCCTCGCGGCTGCCGATGCCGTAAATGCACGACACGCTCGCGACTACGATCACGTCGCGCCGCGCGAACAGGCTGCTCATTGCCGAGAGCCGCAGCCGCTCGATGTCGTCGTTGGTGGAGGAATCCTTCTCGATGAACGTATCCGTGCGCGGGATGTAAGCCTCGGGCTGGTAGTAATCGAAATAGCTGACGAAGTATTCGACGGCGTTGCTCGGGAAGAAACTTTTGAACTCGGCATAAAGCTGCGCCGCAAGCGTCTTGTTGTGCGAGATGACAAGCGTGGGCTTGTTGACGTTCCTGATGACGTTGGCCACGGTGAACGTCTTGCCTGAACCCGTGACGCCGAGCAGCACCTGATGTTTCGCCCCGGACAGAATGCCATCCGTCAGTTTCGCAATTGCTTGCGGCTGATCGCCGGCGGGCGCGTAGTCGGAAACGAGTTCAAATTCCACATGGGGAAGTTAGAAGCCGGCGGCAAGCGCGTCAATGGATTGGCGTGAATCTGACCAAGCACTCGAAGAAACAAGCCGGCTATCTCGGCGTGCCGGTGGAGGGGTCATACAATCCGGAGCATTATCAGTATTGAGCGAGTTCAAATCTGAAAGCGCGAAAGGCGAACGGGAAACCGTTCGCCTTTTTGTTTCAACGCAAACGGGCTTGCGCGCGCACCCGCAAAATAAATGAAGATTTTTTGGAATTTTTTGCTGCAAATTCCTATAATAGGATAAATATGATTAGCGGCTACTATTGCAATAAATGCGAGACAGAAGTGAACTACCTGGACTATCTGAAGACAGGGGCTTTGCTCACCACGCCAGACCAGTCTGGTTATTTTCAAAAACACACACTTGGACGCCCACAATCGCCCACGAACGGTGTTTTTTTCGACACAGGCACGGACCTTTACCAATCGGGTGCAGGTCAGATAGGGCGTTCGGGTTTCGTGGAGGTTGAAATGGGCGGAGGGGTCAACGCCTACTTCAATTTCAGTGCTCCGATTGGCGAAATCCAATTCTCTGGGACTGCTTCACGCGTTTCCTCACTGGGAAAGGCGGTCTTGATAAGCCAACCGGACAATGTTCATTGGTATGCTGCCACAGGCTATGGATCATCCAGTGGATTTTGCGCAAATTGCGGTGAAAAGCTTTTCTGAATGAGCGCGACAACGGGACATTCGCTCGACTCGTTTATCTCATCGATTCTGGCTGATGGCGTGCAACGGATGGTTTATGAAGCTGGGTTGGGATATTTGGCCGCTGGCATGATTGCCGTGGGTGTAGAATTCTTGGGGGCTTGCGTTGATAGGCACGCCTTCAATGTTGATTGGCAGTCCAGGAAACGGTTTCAAAAGGGCATCAACGAATTCATGAGCAAGGTGAACCCCAAGTATCGCGCGTATAATCGCAAAAATTCGCGCTACTGCCTTTACAAACAGTTGCGATGTGGGATGGCACACGTCGTCAGACCTCATGGCAAAGTAGCTTTTGTAGGGCGTGGCGATGCACAGAAGGATGGTCTAAAACATTTGGAAGTCTATGCCCCACTCGACAAACTCGTAATCGTTGTTGAGGATTTTTGCGACGATTTTATCAGCGCGTGCGCCGATCTGCGGAAACGACTGCCATCCTTACGCAAGAAAAAATTGAGGGGCGTATTTCTGCCCGTTCAGGCAGCGGAGCAGCCGGGGATTCTGACAAAGCTTGAAATCAAGTGACCGACGGTATGTCCCGCGATTCTATTAAGGCCAATTCTTCTTCTGAGGGATTGGTACGCGACGCGATTCTGTCGGCATGATTCGTCATCACATTCTCAAAAAAGTTCCGAACTTCCCTCGCATTTCCAAATGAACTGCTCCGCTGCGAATACAGGGATGCCAACTGACGTTCGACTTCATCACGAGCGCTCGGCGTAAGCCGATAATTGGATGCCTTGGCAAGTCGCTCGAAAATCAACACAAGTTCTTGGGGCGGGTAGTCAGGGAAGGAAATGAATTTATTGAACCTCGACCGCAGCCCAGGATTGGAGTTTAGAAACTCGTTCATTTTTTCCGAATACCCCGCGACCACCAAGATGAAATCGTCACGATTGTCTTCCATGAATTTCAACACCGTCTCGATTACCTCTCTGCCATAATCGGCGGTGTCCCGTGCTGAACTGAGAGCATACGCCTCGTCGATAAAAAGAATTCCGCCCTTTGCCCTGTCCAAAACTTCCTTCGTCTTGAGCGCAGTCTGTCCAACATAGCCAGCCACCAACGCTGATCGGTCCGTTTCAACAAGCTGACCGTTCGACAATAAACCCAGATGTTTGTAAATGGCGCTCAGGAGTCGAGCCACGGTGGTTTTGCCTGTCCCCGGATTACCCGTAAACACCAGATGAAGCGACACCGGCGGTATTGCCATGCCCGCCTCAAGCCGCATCTTCCGCACACGCGCAAGATTGACGAGTTGGGTGATTTCCCGTTTGACGTTGTGCAAGCCTACCAAGTTGTGAATTTCGCTGACCAAGCTCTCAAGTGAGTCCACCTGCCCAGAAGCTTTCTGTGCTTGTGTCGCTTGGCGTAACACCTCGCCCTTTATCGAAGCAACCAAGTCGGAAAGCTCTTCAACCTCCTTCTCGTCCGCGTTGCCATCAATCGAAATCAATCTGAGTCCTGCAAGTTCAATGAAATTCAGAATCGACTCCACTGTGCCTTCTTCCAGAAGCGATGATGCTCTGCAGATCGCCACAAACTGCACGAAATTCGTGGTCAAGGATTCTTTCGTCAGCTCGCTTGCTGCGAGTTTTTGTGACATTCGTTGATGATAGTCCTTCAAATCGTAGCAAGAAGACGCATCAACAACCTGAAATATGAGGTCAGACTCGCGAGGCGAGAACACCCCGTCGCAATTCCCCAAATTCAGAAGAAAATTCTCCATCCAATCCCCGAAAACGTCCGGCAGGTTTCTGCGATTCAAAACGGTCTGTAGCGTAGGTGGCAACTTGTCCTTCAAGACGCCGAGTTCAATACGGCTCAACGCCTCTTTAACAGAGAGGAAGTATCGGTTTAGCTGTGGTTGCGGCCGTGGCCTGATGTTCCTAAAAATTTCGGCAGTGTTCCCCGCGTCCTTGCTTCCTTCAGTCTCTTTGCGGCTGCCGAAAATCCACATCGTTAAAATCCTCCGTTCTTCAGAGAGACTTTAACTGGCTCTCCAAATCCTCGACTTGCGGCCCGTAGGCATCAATTCGTTGGCTCAACTCGATTATCGGCTGATATTTTTTCATCAGCTTTTCTGGAATCTCCGGCACGGGACGTTTGAAGGTATACATGAATTGAACCGTCATCGCTGCTGGCCCGCCCGTTTCAAATTCCGCAACCCCGGCTAATTCCCATCCCTGCGATCCCAAAAGTTCTAGCATCGGCTCAGAAACGTCAACGGATCGACAATACTCCCACTTGGGAGCTTTCTCGGCGCAATACGCAGAAAATTCAGGCTTGAACGCTTCCCGGAGTTTTTCTAGCTGCTGCTCTGCCTTAACCCGGTCAGACTTGAATTGGTCGATTTGGGCGACCAAGACTTCCCGCTGTTTTTGCGCCTCTTGCCTCTCGCGTTCAAGCGTTTCTTCTGCTTCTCGTTTCGCCTGCTTTTCTTCTTTGCTTGCGAAAAACATAGTGTCGTCTCCGTAGTTAATTGTTCGCTGACTGCGGAAACGATGTCGGTTTGCGGCGGCGATGCCAAGCCCGAAAATCATGGCTCGCGCACGTTGGTTGCGTTGACGGAAGTTTTATTTGAACGAACCGGCGGTTGGGATTGAATTCATTTTGCTGAACGAGCGGAAAAGTTTTTTTCCATTATCACCACACACGCGAAACTGGCCGCGCTCGAACGTGATGTCGTTACGGTTGTATTGGAGGTTGATGAGCTTTTCGAGCAGTTGCCCCCGAAAGCCTTCGGGGTTGGCCGGCGTGAATCGGCCTTCACCTGTCCTCCGGCCACCCTCGCCCATCCAATAGGCGAGAGGAAAGCATCGCCTCGTAATCCTCGCGGCTACTGGTAGCCACCGACGTAAGGAGGTGGACAAACTCAGTCACCAGGAATCCGCCTCGTTACCTCGGCGGGTACGCACGTCGCGCCGCGCACTGGGAAGTTACAATTAGTCGTGTGTCCCGCCGCCCCCACCGACCGCCCACCGAAAAGTGGACAGATGGTGATTGCGGAACCAGCCGGAGCACGACCAGTCTCCAGCGCAGCAGCCGGGAGCGCGCCAAACCGCGTGAATATTGCGGTCGTCAGTGTCCCGGAAACGCTGCGACTTGGAGGGCGCACGCCAGCCAGGTGGCACCGTGACTGCTCTTTCGAGCGCATGATGACAGTCATGCTCATCCTGTTGGGACTCATCGCCGTTGGGCTGATCACCGAGTTGATCGCGGTGGCCAGGGCGCCGTTAGGATACCAAGATGAAAGCGGGTTTCATTTCGGACGCGAAAGCGCCGCTGGCGCGGAGAAGTCCGAGTGCGAGAACCCAAGTTGATCGTTCCGGCGGCGCGACCGCCGCTCGGATTGCTATTTGCTCGTCCCTTACCGGACGACAATATGGCTCGGCCCCCAACGCGACGTTGCGGTGCCGGCAAGCCATAAACAAAAAGAAAGTCCCCTGTCGGGGAATGCGCCTGCCGAGTCGCCACTAACGGTACGGCTTAGGCGATGCGCGCATCCCTGACGGGGGATTTCGTTTTTCAGAACCTCTCGTAGCCGCGCTCTCGCGAAGGCGGCCACGCAATTATTCGCGTCCCGCCGCGTGTATGAACGGCTTCAACTCCTTCATCAATTTCGCGAAGACATCCAACTACAATTGCTGCGCGCCGTCGCCCTCCGCCTCCACGGCAAAGGCCCACAAGGCGCGCAGCCGCGAGCGGGAGGTGATGGCGGACATTCTGGCTGCGATTCGGGAACGAAGGCCGTAGCACAGACTGGCAGGCGGTGCCACAACCGAGTTTGCAGTCGCCTCCAGTTGGTCATTTCGCTATTCTTTCCCTCGCCATGAAACGTTCAATTTTCGCTCTGGTCTCCTGCGCTTTGACTCTCACGTCTCCCGCTGACGAGGGGATGTGGCTCTTCAACCAGCCGCCGCGCCAGTTGCTGCGCGAGCGCCATCAGTTCGACGCCACCGATGCCTGGCTTGAACATCTTCAGAAATCTTCCGTGCGCTTCAACTCCGGCGGGTCGGGCAGTTTTGTCAGCGAGGACGGTTTGCTGATTTCGAATCACCATGTCGGTGCCGATGCGCTGCAGAAGCTAAGCACGAAGGAGAAGAATTATCTCCGCGACGGCTTTCACGCGCGCACGCACGCCGAGGAAGTCAAATGTCTCGACCTTGAACTCAACGTGCTCGAATCCATGGAGGACGTGACGGCGCGCATCAATGCCGCGGTGCCAAAAGATGCCGATGCCGCCGCCGCATTTGCAGCGCGCCGTAAGATCATTGCCGAAGTCGAAAAGGAATCGCTCGATCGTACCGGCCTGCGCTCGGACGTCGTCACGCTTTGGCAGGGTGGTGCGTATCATCTCTATCGTTTCAAGCGCTACACCGACGTGCGAATCGTCTTCGCGCCCGAGCAGCAGGTCGCCTTTTACGGGGGAGACCCGGATAATTTCGAGTTCCCTCGCTACGACCTGGACATCTGCCTGTTCCGCGCCTACGAAAACGGCAAACCAGCCAGAGTAAAGAATTTTCTCAGATTCTCATCCAAGGGCGCGGGCGATGGCGAGCGGGTCTTCGTCTCCGGTCATCCGGGGCGAACGAGCCGCCTGCTTACCGTGGCGGAGCTCGCCTACGTGCGCGACCAGGCGCTGCCTTTCCGTCTCAGTTCGCTCAAACGCCTCGAAGTTTTGCTGGGCAATTGGAGCGCGCGGAGCGAAGAGAACGCCCGCCGGGCACGAGATGATTTCTTCCGCGCGCAAAACTCCCGAAAGGCGTTTGATGGTGAACTCGCGGGATTGCTCGACCCGGATTTGATGGAGGCGAAGGACAAAGCGGAGGCGGACTTCAAAGCCAGACTCGCAGGCAAGCCCGAGTTCGCCGACGCGCTCGCAGCTTTCGACCGCATCGCCGCCGCGACCAAAATCCTCGCCGGGCAGGCCACCCGGCATGCGTTGCTCGAAGGGGGGATGGGCTGCAACTCCGAGAGCTACCATATCGCGCGCACGCTGCTCCGCGCCGGCGACGAGCGGCCCAAGCCCAATGGCGAACGCCTCCGCGAGTTCTCCGATTCGGGCAGGGAGTCACTCGAACTTGGCCTTTTTTCCGATAAGCCAATTTACACCGATCTCGAAATCCTCACGCTCGCCGATTCGTTGATATTCCTCGCCAGCCAACTCGGCGCGGATGATCCGCTCGTGCTGAAGATTCTCGCCGGCAAAGCTCCTCGCGATCGCGCGGCCGAGTTGATCAACGGCACGAAGGTGCGGGAGGTCGTGTTCCGGAAGCGGCTTTACGAAGGCGGGGCGAGCGCCGTCTCCGCCGCCAGCGATCCGATGATTGAGTTTGTCCGTCTCGTGGACGCCGACGCCCGCGCGCTGCGCAAAGTATCGGAGGAGCAAAACGAGGCCAAGCAGCAGGCGCAGGCGGCGCTTTCGCGCGCCCGTAATGCGCTGCTGGGCACCGCCGGCTATCCTGACGCCACGTTCACGTTGCGCCTCGCCTTTGGCACGGTGAAGGGTTACGAGGAGGGCGGCAAACCGGTGCCCGCGCTGACGACCTACGCCGGGCTTTACGAGCGCGCGAAAGAAATGAAAAACCGCCCGCCGTTCGACCTGCCGCCCTTGTGGGAGAAGCGCAAGTCGCGGCTCACTTTGAAGACGCCGTTCAACTTCGTCAGCACGTGCGACATCATCGGCGGCAACTCCGGCAGTCCCGTGGTGAACCGCGCCAGCGAGTTCGTGGGTATCATCTTCGATGGCAACCTGCAAAGTCTTCCGTGGGACTATGCCTTCAGCGACAAGCAGGGCCGCGCCCTCGCCGTCCACTCGACTGCGATTCTAGCGGCGCTGGACAAGGTTTATGGCGCGAAGGAACTCACACGGGAACTCGTGAGCGGACGGCGAAGCAAGTAACACTAGGTTTAGGTACTTGCCGAAACCCCGCTCTGCTGGTGATCGGGTTCACTTTTCTGTGCCACTCCATGAGTTAGTCGCAGCCAATGGTTGTTGTTACTTTTTCGTTTTGGCTTTGTCCCATCCTTGGTGGAGGGAGGGCGAAGCCCGACCGTAGCCGAGGATGGGCAGAGCTACGCCACGAACTTGGGCCGGCGTCCGTGCAAATAGGCCGTGTCAACGAAGGCGTAAAGTTTGCAGTCGCCCAGTGGTTTCACCGCGAGAGTTTAGACAAGGCAGTTGGCGTGGCGCGATCTTCCGCTTGCGTTGCGCGTCGCATCCGTCCCCACGGACCACCCCTACGTCCGCCACCTGTCGC
>CAYIOH010000110.1:0-2271 GCA_964364975.1 uncultured Bifidobacteriaceae bacterium | reverse complement strand
TCGCATCCGTCCGTGCTACCCGATAACTTTGGCTGGACTCAGAAATTCTCCGGGCGCAATCTGCAATCCGTGAAATTTAAGCGTTCACATGTCATCTTATCACTCGTCGTGACGCTGGCTGCCGCTTACTACGGATGGTGGCTGTTCCTGTCGGGAGATAACTTTTATACCTCCAAACGCAACGAACCAAACCGAGCAGCGTTGCTTCAGCTTTACGAGGCCATCGAAATCGGCGAGTCCTATACCGAAGTTTTGTCTGCTTACTGGCAATATCGCAGAGATGAACTCAGGCTTTTTGCGGAGAGATCCACTGAGTGGATTATCAAGATGCCGTTCGAGCTTGGAGCGACCGATTGGACACTCTTTGTTGAGTTTCAGGATGGTAGAGTTTCGGCGGTTCGAGTCCGCACGTCAGATGGACCGCCACCGAAAGGTGGGCCGAAGGACAAACAGAAAGACGCAGCCAACTGAGAGCTATGCTGCGTCCACGCGTTTCAAACTCGCTCGTCTCATCCCAATTTTCCCCGCACCGCCTCGGCGATTTTCAGAAACGCCTGACCCGCCGGTTGGTCCGGCGACGAAACGACGATCGGCACGCCGCGGTCGCCGCCTTCGCGGATTTCGGTGAAGAGCGGCACTTCGCCGAGGAAAGACATTTTCTGCCGCTCCGCTTCTGCCCGTCCGCCACCGTGGCCGAAGATTTCCAACCGTTGACCGCCGGGCGCGGTAAAGTAACTCATGTTCTCAATGATGCCGAGGATGGGCACGTTGACTTTCTCAAACATGGCAATGCCCTTGCGCACGACGCCGAGCGACGCTTCCTGCGGCGTGGTCACGATGACGCCGCCGTCCAGCGGCACGGTCTGGCAAAGCGTGAGTTGCGCGTCGCCTGTTCCCGGCGGCAAATCCACGAGCAGAAAATCCAGTTCGCCCCAGTCCGTGACCGTGATGAATTGCTGGATCGTGCGCTGAATCATCGGCCCGCGCCAGATGACCGGTTGGTCGCCGTCGAGCAGAAAGCCCATGCTCATCAATTTCACGCCGTGACTGGCGGGCGGAATCATTTTCTCGTCGTCGCTCAGGCTGGGCCGCTGTTGAATCCCCATCATCAACGGAATGCTCGGCCCGTAGATGTCGCAATCGAGCAGGCCGACACGCGCGCCGAGCTGTTTGAGCGCGCAGGCAAGGTTGACGGACACGGTGGATTTGCCAACCCCGCCTTTGCCGCTGGCCACGGCGACGATGCGCTTGATGCCGGGCACGCGATTTTGATTGGCCCACGGGCTTGGCCCGCCCGCGCCGGGCGCACCGGGCGCGGCGGCGGGTTGTTTGACTTCAACGTGAACGCGATTCACGCCGGGCATCGCTTTGAGCACTCGTTCGCTCTCGGCTTTGATTTGAGCGGCGGCCTCGGTGTTGGCGGAGGTCAACTGCATCGAAACCCTCACTGCGCCATTGGCGGCAGTCATTTCTTTTACGAGGCCGAACGAAATGATGTCGCGCGAATAGCCGGGATATTTCACGGCCTTCAGCGCATTTCTGATGTCGTCTTGCGAAAGTGAACTCATGCGTCCGCACAAGTTGCCAGCGACAGGCGGGAACGCAAGTTCGCTTGGTGAATACCGCAAGGGTTGGCGGTCGGGGTCGCGACAGCTCTGCTGCTTCAACAGCGTGAACGCACCGCCCAGCCGCGCGCTCAACCACATCACGCCCTGCGCACATGTACGTTCGCGCAGCACAGCCAGCGATTGAACGCCTTGGCCAGATTGGGAAAACAGCCCGCCTCGCCCGGCACGGCACCAGCCGGGTGAGAGACTTTATCGGGTGTGGTTCTACGCCTCTTCAACGACTTTCCAGCCAATGGCGTCGGCCAACGCGTAAACCGGCTCTTTGAGGTCGCCGTAAAACGTGACGCGATGCCAGCTCCATTTATCCCACTCGCGGAACAGCTTCTCGATGTCGCCCACGGGCTCGGCGCAAAGCTTGGTGCGGCAGGCGCGGTCGTCCGGGTCGTTGGCCACGGCCTTGGCGCGGTGGAAGAGGATTTGCTTTTTGCCCTGATCGAATTCGAGCGACGTGGTCATGTAGCCGACGGGCAGCAACGACCGGATGGAAGCCCCCTGCCGGTCCTCGGAGTGCGTGAGGATTTCAAACGGGTTCGATTGACCTTCCGGGCCGAATACTTTGTTCGCGGCCACGCAATGGGCATAAATGATTTGGCGCTTCGAGGTGTCAATCACCGGATCGGAGATGTAGCCGGGCCGGCCTTGC
>CAYIOH010000109.1:0-9776 GCA_964364975.1 uncultured Bifidobacteriaceae bacterium | reverse complement strand
GCGCACGCGGCCTTCCTTCTGCAACTTTCGCGCAGCGGCCACGCAGCCGTTTTTCTTCAGCGACCAGTCGAGCAGCTCGCGGTTATTGATGCCGTGCAGCCCGAGCAAGTCCACGTAATCGAGCCGCAGATATTTCATCGAGGTCTCGAACGTCTCGTGAAATTCCGCGGCCGTGGCTTTGGGGGAGACCTTGGTTTGGACGATAATTTTGTCGCGGGGCAGGGTGGGGAGCACGTTGCCGAGTTGCATCTCGGACGTGCCGTAGCCACGCGCGGTTTCGATGTGGTTGATGCCGAGCTCGAGGGCGCGATGAATTGTGGCCTCGAGGTTCTCCTGATTTTCGCGCGGGATGTCCTTGGGCTCGACGTCCTGCCACTTGAACTGGTAGCGCATGCCGCCGCAGGAAATGACGGGCATGGCGAGTTCGGTGCGGCCAAAGCGACGGTATTTCATTGCGCGCAAGGGAGGATTGCGGTTGTGACCGGAACTTTTTCAGTCGTGCGGTTGGTCTTTTGCATTTTCAATCCTTGGACTTGTTGCGCTTGTTCCCGGAAACGGAAGTCACGCTTCCCGGCAGATTCAGGTAACGCTCGGCGTTGGCGTAGCAAATGTTGCGAATCATCGGCCCGAGTAATTCGTCGTCGTCGGGAATCTCGCCGTTCTCCACGTCGCGGCCAATGAGGCTGCACAGCACGCGCCGGAAATATTCATGGCGCGGATAAGACATGAACGACCGCGAGTCGGTGACCATGCCCACGAAGCGTGAGAGCAGGCCGAGGTTGGACAGCGCGTTGAGCTGCCATTCCATGCCTTCTTTCTGATCGAGAAACCACCAGCCGGAACCCCATTGGATTTTTCCGGGCACGCTGCCGTCTTGAAAATTTCCGATCATGGTGGCGAAGACGTAATTGTCCGCCGGGTTTGAGTCAAAAATGATGGTCTTAGGAAGGGCGTTTTCCTGATCAAGACGGTCCAGGTAGCCGGCGAGCGCAGCGGCCTGCGGGGAATCGCCGATGGAATCGAAGCCGGTGTCCGGGCCGAGTTGCTTCAGCAGGCGGGTGTTGTTGTTGCGCAGGGCGCCGAGGTGAAGCTGTTTGACCCAGCCCTTCTCCGCATCGAGCCGGCCAAAGAACAACATGAGGAATGCGGCGAATTGGCCGTGCTCCTCTGGCGACGCGGGCTGCCCGCGACGCGCCTTGGTGAAAATGTTCGCTGCGTCTTTCTCCGTGCAAACATTCGCGTAGCACTGGCTCAGGCCGTGGTCGGAGAGCCGGCAGCCGCGCGCGTGGAAAAAATCGTGGCGCGCGCGCAAGGCGTCGAGGAAGCCACCAAACGTGCCGATGTCCGTGTTGCTGGTTTCGCCGAGCCGGTTCACCCATTGGCGGAATGGTTCAGGCTGGTTCACTGCCAGCGCCTTGTCGGGACGAAACGCCGGCAGCACGCGGGTGGCAATGCCGGCGGCGGCAATGGCGGCGTGATGCTTCAGATCGTCCGTCGGATCGTCGGTGGTGCAAAGCGTGGTGACCTTGAATTTTTTCAGGATGCCTTGCGTGGTCAGTTCCGGAGTGGCGAGAAGCTGGTTGGCCTGTTTCCAGATTCGCGCGGCGCTGGATTCGTCGAGGAGTTCGTCAATGTCGAAATAGCGCTTCAATTCCAGATGCGTCCAATGGTAGAGCGGATTACGCAACGTGTGCGGCACGGTGACGGCCCAGGCCTGGAATTTGGCGAAAGGTTCGGCGTTGCCGGTGCAGAAGCGCTCGGCCACGCCGTTGGAACGCATGGCGCGCCACTTGTAATGGTCGCCTTCGAGCCAGATTTCGAAAAGGTTTTTGAACTGGCGGTTCTCGGCGATGTCGCGCGGCGGGAGGTGGCAGTGGTAATCGAAAATTGGCTCGGTTGCGGCATATTGATGATACAGCCGCCGGGCGGCGCGCGTATTCAGAAGAAAATCTTTGTGGATGAACTTCATCGAATGACTTGGAGACTATGGCTTTGACCCAATCAAAACAAGCGGGGTTTGCGCGCTGAGGCCGGCTGATTTGATCGGCGGGGACGTGTGGCTTTACGTCTTGGAGAAGCGTTTCAGAAAATCTGGTACTGAATCAGTTTGAAAATATCCCACCCCGCGCATCCCTGTGAGGCGTCGCGTCACGGCAGATTCCTTCTGTGGAGAGGGCAGGCCATAAGTTCAGATTGCCTCGCGAGCCGGGCGGGTTGTCCAAGTTTTTGGCAGGGGCTGGTCTGCTTCAAGACATTGGCTCGGATCGGCCGATCGGACATGTCTTGAGGCACGCGGGTTTTCCGTGCTTTTACGGAAGGGTATCCGTTGCAAATCGTGGTCACAAACGGCTCTGAGTTATTGCCACAACGCCGCTGAGTATTAAACTCTGGATGCGGCTGGCGTTGGGCTTGTCGGTGAACCGCAACTGAAATTATAAATATATTACAGACCAGCGCCGGGTTCACGCCGCCAACAAAGAAAGAAAGGTCAGTTATGAAGATGAAAACAGTCCACAAAGCGGGCTTCACCCTGGTGGAAATCATGATCGTAGTAGCCATCATCGGCCTGTTGGCTGCGATCGCGATTCCCAACTTCGTCAAGGCACGCACCACGGCGCAAAAGAACGCCTGCATCAACAACCTCCGCCAGATTGACGGTGCCAAGCAGCAATGGGCGCTGGAAACCAAGCAGTTGAGCACGGCCACGCCGAACGAAATTGAAGTCGGTAGCTTCCTCGGACGCGCTGGTACGGTGGCTGGCGTCGTGTGCCCGGCCGGCGGCACCGGCGCGACGTTCGCGAGCAGCTACACGATCAACCAAGTGGACATTGGTCCCACTTGCCTGATTCAGCCGTCTCCCCCGAACGCACACGCTCTGCCGTAATCTTCGGTTACGAGATCATCAGCCCGAAGCGAGAGCTTCGGGCTTTTTTTGTGCAAATCACCCGGACATTGACTCTGCGTTCGTTGGCATCGCGGCTGCTAGGTTGAGCACTGCGGTTGCGGCAGGCAATCAGTGAACAAGAGACGCAATCGTCGTTAAACCCGCCTGCCGCGTTGTTCACGCCGCGAAACAGAAAGAACAAGGTACATATGAAAATCCGTAACACCCGCACGTCGGGCTTCACCCTGGTGGAAATCATGATCGTTGTGGCCATCATCGGTCTCTTGGCCGCCATCGCGATTCCCAACTTCGTCCGCGCCCGCACGACCTCCCAAATGAACGCCTGCATTAACAACCTGCGCCAGATTGACGGTGCCAAACAGCAATGGGCGTTGGAGACCAAGCAGTTGAGCACGGCGACGCCGGTCGAAGCTGATATTGGTCCCTTCCTCGGCCGGTCTGCTTCGACGGCTGGCGTCGTCTGCCCGTCCGGCGGTTCGGCGGCTACGTTCGCTAGCAGCTACACGATTAGCCAAATCAACGTTGCTCCCCTTTGCCAGGTCGTGGGGTTAGACCATGCGCTGCCGTAAGCCTTCCGAGGTCCCCTTCAACAAGCTGGGAGTTTCTCCCAGGCTTGCTTTTTGTCGGCAGGCTTGGTTTGAAAAGAAGTTGTGTGATTTCCCGGCGGCAATATAATCGCCTGGCGAAGCGCCTGAAAGTGGCATGGAGAACGTAGTCGAAATAAAAAATCTACGCGTGGAATATCCCGGGCGAGGGTCATCGGCAGCGAAACTCGCCGTCAACGACCTCACCTTGAATGTGTGCGCAGGCGAAGTCTTCGGGTTTCTTGGTCCCAACGGCGCCGGCAAGACCACCACCATGAACGTGCTGCTCGGTTTCGTGAACGCAACCGGTGGCGCGGCGTGTCTGTTTGGTGTCAACGTCCGCGAACCCATCGCCCGGCAGCGCATCGGTTATCTGCCCGAATTGACCTACTACTACAAGTTCCTGACCGCGGAGGAACTGTTGCGCTTCTACGCCCGAGTTTTCGGAATTCCGCGTGGCGAAGCTGATAAACGGATTGACTTGCTGATGAAGCTGGTCGAGTTGGAACACGCGCGCAAACGTCCGATCAAAACCTATTCCAAGGGCATGCAGCAGCGCGTCGGGCTGGCCCAGGCGCTCATCAACAATCCCGACCTGCTCATCCTCGACGAGCCGACCAGCGGGCTCGATCCGTTGGGCCGCATGAAGGTGCGTGAGATCATCCAACGCCTGAAGAACGAGGGCAAGACCGTCTTCTTCTCTTCACACGAGTTGGGCGAAGTCGAGACGGTTTGCGACCGCGTGGCGATTGTCAATCAGGGCGAACTCAAAGTCGAAGGCCGGGTTAGTGACTTGGTCGCTCAATACCAGTGTGACTTGGAGAAAGTTTTCCTCAAGATCGTAGGTTATCAGCCGCAACCAGTATCATGAACAACGTTATCGCTTTAGCGGGCGTAGTCATCAAAGAGCTTTATCGCCGCAAGGATTTCTATGTGCTGTTCGTGCTCACGGCGCTCATCACGCTGCTGCTCGGTTCAGTCAACTTTTTCAATGATCCCAAGATCGTCCGATATTTGAAGGACATCTGCCTTCTGCTCATCTGGATTTCTTCACTGGTAATCGCCATCACCACGGCGGCGCGGCAAATCCCGGCGGAGCGGGAAAACCGCACCATCTTCCCGCTCCTCGCCAAGCCGGTGACGCGCGGGCAGGTGATCGTTGGGAAATTCACCGGCTGCTGGCTCGCGTGCGGTTTCACCCTCCTGGTGTTTTATGTTTTTTTTACGGTTGTCAGCGGCACGCGCGAGCAAAACTGGAATCTTGAAACCATCCTAAAAATGGTGTGGTTGCATTGGGTGATGCTCGGGATCGTCGTTGCAATGGTTCTCTTCGGGTCGATCGTCTTTTCCGCCCCGTCTGCGAACATCACGATCTGTTTCATTGTGGTTATCGGTATTCTGGGTTTGGGCCGATATTTGCACCAGGTCGCGTTGCAGCAAGGTGAGCCGGTGGACACGATTCTCTCCGTGATCTACTTCGCGATCCCGCATCTGGAATGGTACGACGTGCGTGATTTCCTGGTGTACGACCAGCATCTTGCGTCCTGGGTTGATTGCGGGCTGGCGACCCTTTATGGAGCGGCCTACATGGTTTTTTTCATGTGTGCGGCGTGGGTCGTGTTCCGGCGCAAAACCCTGACGGTGTGAAGTCGAGTTCTCCATTGCTTCGGCTGGTGCTGCTGGCGGTTATTTGTTTTTCGCTGGCGACGCTGCTACAGCCGCGTGCCATGACGTGGGGCAATCGGGCGCAAGCCGACGGCGTGTTAAAAATCCTTTTCGGCGAAGGTCGCCGTTTGTTTGCAAATCATTTTTGCATCCAGGCGGACGTTTCGGTTCACGGCGGCTATTACCCGTCCATTTTCGATCAGGCCAAGCGGCCCAAGGAAAGCCCCATGGTCAGCGGACACGATGAGCATGATGAACACGACCACGAGGCCCCGGCAAAGTCCGCAGACACCAACGATTCACACCAGCCCGACGTGGACGCGCGTGGTCATGACGAAACCGCCCACGAGCGCGAAATGGCTTTCCTCCATGAACCGAAAGACTGGATTGAGCGGTTTGGTCGTCATTTCATCATCACCGAGCACGCGCATTTGGCCGGCGGAAAGGAGCGTGAAATTCTGCCGTGGCTCCGCTTGTCAGCGGAGCTTGACCCCCAACGAGTGGACACTTACACGGTCGCCGCCTATTGGCTGCGCGTTCGTCTCGGCAATGCGAAAGCCGCCGAGGAATTCCTGCGCGAAGGGCTGCGCAACAATCCGAACAGCTGCGAAATTCTTTTTGAACTGGGCCGGGTTTACTACGAAGCCAACCACGACGCGGGCCGCGCCCGCAATGTCTGGGAACTGGCGCTCCGAAAATGGAACGAGCAGGAATCGCCCAAGAAAGAGCCCGACCTTTCTCTGCTTGCGCGAATAGTGGGGAACCTCGCGCGTTTGGAAGAGCAGGAAGGGAACTTTGACCGCGCCATCGGCCTGCTCGAGCTGGCTAAAAAAGCCTCCCCGCACCCGGCGAATTTGGACGTGCAAATCACGGAACTCAGAGCCAAGCTCGCTGCCCGCGCGACGCCAAAGTAAGGCTGCGCTTCCAGCCTGCTCAATCCGGAGAGACCATCATCTTCTGTGGCGCAGCCGCTTTGCGCTTGGTCTTTCGACACGCACTCTGCTTTAATGACGGGAAATGAAAGTGCGCCACGCAGTCCTCAAACGCGCGACCAGTGAGACGCGGATTTCCGTCCGGCTGAATCTTGACGGCGCCGGCAAGGCGTCCGTCAAGACCGACATCCCCTTTTTTGACCACATGCTCACGCTCTTTGCGAAGCACGCAGTCATGGACCTGACATTGCGTTGCGTCGGCGACCTTGAGGTGGACGCGCATCACACAGTGGAGGACTGCGGCATTGCGTTGGGCCAGGCGTTTGCGAAGGCGCTCGGCGACAAGCACGGCATCCGCCGCTATGGCGCTGTTTTTCACCCGCGCAATCCGTTCACCGGCGAAGCCTACGTGCCCATGGATGAATGTCTGGCCCGGTGCGTGATTGATTTCAGCGGTCGGCCCCACCTGGTCTGGCGCGGCTTGGAGGATTTTTCCTACCGCAAGCTCACCAAGGCCGAGCGAAAGCAGGACTTGTCCAGCGCCTTTCGCTTCGGTCTGGCGCGCGAATTTTTTCAGGGCTTTGCCAACGAGGCCCGCTGCAATTTGCACCTGGAACTGCTCTACGGCGACGAACCCCACCACGTCGTCGAGGCGCTGTTTAAGGCGTTTGCCAAGGCAGTGGACGTTGCCTGCCAGCGGGATCCGCGCATTGCCGGACGGTTGCCCTCCACCAAAGGCAAACTTTAAGCGCGTTGAATAGCGCGTGACGCCACCCCGTCAAAACCATGTCTGAGAAAGCTCATTCCGCAGCGGACGACGAGCCGTTGGTGCGGGCCGCGCAACGGGGCGACATGGTGGCGTTCGAGGAACTGGTCGCCCGGCATCGCGACAAAATTTTCGCCCGCGCCTACAGCATGATGCGGAATGAGGAGGACGCGATTGATCTTTCCCAGGAAGCGTGGGTCAAAGCGTGGCAACGGCTGAAACAATTTCAGCGCGAGTCGAGCTTCAGCACGTGGATGACGCGCATTGTCATCAATCTCTGCCTTGACCAGTTGCGCCGGCAGAAACGCCAGCGGGCCGAATCCATCGAAGCGATGGATGAGGAATCCGGCGGGGTCGAGCGTCAGATGCCGGTGGTGACGGTTAATCCCACCGAGCGCCTTGAACGCGGAGAATTGCGGCAGCGGATTGACCAGGCGCTAAGCCAGCTTTCGGAAGCACACCGCACCGTGCTGGTGCTGCACGAGTTTGAAGAGATGGAATACAAGCTCATCGCCAAGACGATGGGCTGTTCCATCGGGACGGTAATGTCGCGATTGTTTTACGCGCGCCGCAAAATGGCGGTGCTGCTGGCGGAATTGAAGAAACAAGACTGAATTTGCGGAAATGAACGAAGAACTATCATTGAAGTTGCAGGCATACGCCGACGGCGAGTTGCCGGAGCGGGAGGCCCGCGAAGTGGCGGATCTGCTCGCCAAAGACACTGATGCCCGCGCTCTGGTCGAAGAGTTGAAGAACACACGCAGCGCGCTCGTCGGTTTCGAGGTGGAAATCAAGCTGCCGGAGAGCCGCGAGTTTTATTGGTCTAAGATTGAGCGGGGAATCCAGCGTGCCGAGCAGCGGGAACCGGCTGAGTCATCGGTGTCCATCTTCACATCGTTGCGTCGTTTCCTTGTCCCCGCTGGCACGATTGCTGGCTTGCTGATCGCGGGGATGCTTGCCTGGCATCAATTCAGTCCAACCGGCAGATTCGGGCTCGAAACGGAGACGGCCTTTGCCGATTCCGAAGCCTTCACTTATCGCGACTATTCCAAGGGTATGACTTTGGTCTGGCTCTCCTATCCTGCCGAAAACGAGTTTGCGGAAATGGTCCCGGGCGATATACTCGACTAGTAATGAAACACATGATCACACCCGCGTTCCGGCATGGCTGGGTCGCGCTCGTGCTGCCTTTGCTCGTGCTCAACAGCTTGTACGTTCGGGCCGCTGGGGCGTCCGAGTTGAAATTTGAAGCGCAGCTCATCTGGGCAACCAACGACAAGAAATCACCCGACCCCAAACACAAACCTGCCGAACCTGAAGTCAAAAAGAAGCTGGGCGAACTGCCGTTAAAATGGGAGAACTACTTTGAGGTCCAGCGCAAGCAGTTCACCGTGCCAAAAGGTGGAACCACGAAAGTGTCCATGAGCGAGAAGTGCGCAATTGAGGTGAAGCACGTTGATGGCGACAAAGTGGAAGTCTCCCTCATCGGCAAGGGTGAAAAGATTTTGAAACGAACACAGGCTTTGCCCAAAGCCGAGATGCTGGTCTTGGGTGGCAACGCCCCGAACGAAACCGCCTGGCTGGTAACGCTGAAGCGGATTGAGTAAGCCAAATTTTGCATGATACAAAACGCCCCGCGCGCAAACGCGGGGCGTTTTTGCTTCAATCATCCCGTCACGATCCAACGCTCGCCAGTTCTTCGTTCGTCATCACGTTTTGGATTTTGAACTGCTCGGCGTGCATACCGGGGTCGGCCCGGAACGACAGCTTGCCGAAATAACGCTTTTCCATTTCGATGAGATGTTTTTCGTCCTCGGTGCGCAGACGCTCGAGCACGGTCGGATGCACCACGATGCGCAATTGGAAGTCCGACTCGTCGCGGGAACGTTTCTTCAGGATTTCCTGGAGCTTGCGCTGGATTTCCACGCTCATTGTTTCGGCACTCTTCACCTTCGCGCGGCCCTTGCAATAAGGGCAATCGTCGTACACCGCCGAGCGCACGCTTTCGGTGTGCCGCTGCCGGGTCATTTCGAGCAGGCCGAGTTGGGAGATGGGCAGAATGTGCGTTTTGGCCTTGTCGCGGCGCAACCCGTCCTTCATGCGATGATAAACCGTCTGCTGGTCGCGCCGCGATTTCATGTCAATGAAGTCGAGCACGATGAGGCCGCCCATGTTGCGCAGGCGCAGTTGCCGGGAGATTTCGTCGGCGGCTTCGAGGTTGACCTTCAGGATGGAAGATTCCTGATCGCGGCTGCCTTTGTGGCGGCCGGTGTTCACGTCAATGGCCACCAACGCCTCGGTTTCATCAATAACGATGTAGCCGCCGCTCTTCAAATGCACCTGGCGCGCGAAGGCGTTCTCCAGTTGCTTGCTGATGCCGAAGCGGTCGAAGACCGGCTGCGCGTCGGCGTAAAGCTTCACCTTGCTGGCCGAACGCTTGGAGATTCTGGAAATCATCTCGCGCATCCGGTCGTTGGCTTTCGGACTGTCCACGACAATGCGCTCGACATCTTCGGTGAGGAAGTCGCGCACGGTACGCTCGATCAAGTCCGGCTCCTGGAATACGCACGTCGCCATCGGTTGCGATTTGATGCGCTCCTGAATTCCGTGCCACTCTTCGAGCAGCAACGCGAGGTCGCGCACGAAATAACGCGTTTGCTGGGCTTCCCCAGCCGTGCGCATGATGACGCCCATGCCGTCTGGAATGGTCAGTTCACGGAGAATTCGCTTCAACCGCTTGCGCTCTTCCTGGTTTTCAATCTTTCGCGAGATGCCGCTTTGGTCGGAGTTTGGCAGCAACACGAGGTAGCGCCCCGGCAACACGAGGTTGGTGGTAACGCGCGGGCCTTTCGTGCCGATCGGGCCTTTGGTCACCTGCACAATGATGTCGCTGCCCGGCGAGTAAAGGCGCGGAATGTCCTTTT
>CAYIOH010000108.1:0-9829 GCA_964364975.1 uncultured Bifidobacteriaceae bacterium | reverse complement strand
CGTCCTGCTCCATCGCGCGCAAGACCTGCAGCGGGTCGGCGGTGGAGGTGGTCGGGGAAAAAATCGCGCACTGGTGGGTTTTAACGCGCGGTTCGATGATCCGAGCTTCGTCTGCGGTGATGGACTGGAGCTCCACGCCGTTGAGCTTGCCGCGCCGGAGCAACTCGTCGAGCTGTGGCAGTTCCGATTTGTCGCGGGCCACCACGAGCTTGCCGCAGCGGTTGACGGGAATCTTCTTGCTGTCACAGTAGGCGTGGAGCAGACGGTTCCCGTCGCGGGTGAATTTTGCCTTGAGACTGTCGGCAGAATAATAGAACCCGGCATGAATAACGCCGCTGTTGCGCCCGCTGGCGTGCTGGCCGCACTCGGCTTCCTTTTCCAGCAGCACCACGCGCGCGTCCGGGTAACGCCGCTTCACTTCGCGCGCAATACAAATGCCCACGATGCCGCCGCCCACGACGAGAAAATCCACTGTGATCATGCCAACCTTGCCGGGTTTCTCGCGGCGCACCGCCGCGGGGTGACGCTTTGGCGGGCGAATGACCGCGCAGGCTGTGTGGCCCTTTGCATGATAGGCGATTTTCTCAACACCGTCCGCAGTTTCCGCAGGACTCTTCATATCGTCAAGCCTGCGCAGTCACGAGACGTGACTGGAAATGCCGTTTCAGAACGCGGAATTCACGCTTCGATCCACCGGCCGGCGCGAGGCGCTCGTATTGCTGGAGCAAGGGTTGCAGCGCTTATGCGGAAATCCCCGGTACCGTCGGCAGTCTGTGCGAGGTCGCGGACGAAATCAGGAATTTCTTTGCCCCGCTTGCGGGTTGAGGTTGCGACTGGCGCAGAAAACCTGAGTTTGGCTGAAACCGGGCCAGATCCTTTCTCGCCGTCATTCAACGGGTTGTGCCGAAATCCAGACCCGCCGAGCATTTTACTGAAACAATTTGCCCGCCTGCCGGGTATTGCTCTGGAAGACATGAAAACGATTTCGAACACAATGACGAAGCGAACGACTTTCAAGCAGGCCCAATTGCTGCCGGTGTTGACGCCGGAAATGATCGTTGAACCCGGCAGAACGGTTGCGTTGCGAGAAGCTTGGCCGGGAACAGAATCGCCGCCCGCAAACCGCCGGGCGACACAGCAATTCGTCTCGACCCGGTTGCCCCAACCGTGCGCGGACCAAAGCGTGGCGGAGCGGGTTTTATTTGGATTGCTGGTGTTGAGCGCGGCGGTGGGTGTCGGTCAGGGACTCGTGCTGATGATCGAAATGTCGCCGAAGTGGCCGGTGTTCAATGCGTTGGTGGCGCGATTGCTCGGCTAGGCGCGGCGCAACCATGAACGCATTTGTCTGTCATGTATCTGTTTTGCATCCAACGGCGTTTCGGAAGTAGCATCCGACCAGACCGGTCACGGGTCATCCATGACAGACGCGCAACAGTTCGAGGCGTTCCTAAAAAACTATCAGGACCTCGTGTTTAGTACGGCTATGCGTTTGTTGGCGAACAGAGCGGAAGCGGAAGACGTGACGCAGGAGGTGTTCCTCAAAGCCTACGAGCGCTTTGGCGAATTGCGCGAAAGCAAAACCGCCGGCGGCTGGTTGCGAACGGTCGCAACCAATCTCAGCCTGAATCACCTTTCCCGCTATCGTTCGCGCTGGAGTTTCTTTTCCGAACTGTTCAGCAGTCACGCCGGAGACGACGAAGAAATGCCAATGGAGTTCGCCGCGCCGGAGAATATGGAGGAGACTCTGGCAGTGGCGGACCGGCGGGCGCTGGTGGAGCGGGCGCTGCAAAAACTCCCACCCGCCCAACGCGTCCCGCTGGTGCTCTACCACCTGGAGGACCTGAGTTACGAAGAAATCGCGACGAAACTCGGCGTGTCGCTCGGCAAAGTGAAGACGGACATTTTTCGCGGGCGCGAAGCGTTGCGAAGGAAACTCACCCCCATAAAAGAATCAGCTTTGGATATCATGGCATGAACGCGAACCACGGCAACGAACTGGAAGCGCAGATTGATCGCGAACTGAAGTCGCTTCCGCTGCTGGCCGCGCCGCCAACGCTTGCGCCGCGCGTGATGGCGTTGGTCGCGTCGCGCGATACGGCGCCATGGTATCGGCGCGCGTGGCAGACCTGGCCGGTTGCTTTGCAGGCGGCAGCGTTGGTCGTGCTGCTGGCGATGTTCGGCGGGCTGTGCTTCGCGGGCTGGCAAGTATCGCACGCCGCGAGCACGACCGCGGCGGCGCAGAGGGTTGGCGGCGCGTTCTCCGTTGTGAGCGTGGTGTGGCGAACGGTGGGCGTGCTGGGCGACGCAGCGGCGCAGGTGATTCGCCACCTGGGTACGGGCTTCATCTGCGCGCTAGTGGTGGTGGGGTTGGCCGGTTACGCGATGTTGCTTGGACTTGGCTCGTGTTGTTATCGGCTCGCCTACAATCGGCGGTAAGAAAGGATTTATGAGAAAAAAACTGAACCAACCAACTTCGTCTGATGAACGGAGCGCGGAATTTATTCCGCTTCAGCCTCCCAACGAAATGTCCGCGCCCACGCCGACAAGTGCCCGGAGAATCCGGGCGCGAAGCGGCGTGAACGCCGCGCTCCTGCTCACCGCCTTGTGCGGCCTCTGGTTGACGGGCGCGACCCTGCCGGCACAAGACACGACCGATAACGCCACGAACGCCGTCGCCACAACCAGCGAGTCGGCCACGAACGATCCGCCCGGCGCTTTCGCAGCCAGCGTCCATGAGGCCGTGTCAAACATAACCGCTGCGCTCGAGTCCAGAGGCGGGCTGAAGGTGCGCCGTCACCACAGCGGGCAACAGAATGTCCTGGTGGTTTTCGGCAAGGACGCCGAGTTGAAAGCGGGGGAAACAGCCGACGCGGTGGTCGTCATCGGCGGCAACGCGGTGGTCAGAGGCCAGGTGCGCGAAGCGGTCGTGGCGGTTGGCGGGAATGTCACGATCGGCGGCGAAGTTCGCGATGCCGCCGTAGCCGTTATGGGCAGCGTCACTTTGGAAACCAATGCCATCGTGCATGGTGATGCCGTGTCCGTGGGCGGCGCCGTGAACGTGGCTGAGGGCGCAGTCTTGATAGGGGAGAAGGTTGCCGTGGACTTCGGCGCGATCGGGCTGCCGAAGATCGAACCGTTGCGAAAATGGTTTGTGCATTGCGTGCTGAAATTGCGTCCGCTCGCGCCGCAAGTCGGCTGGGTTTGGGCCGTGGCGGGAATCGCTTTCCTATTGTATCTGCTGGTGGCCGTGGCGCTGCCAAGACCGGTGGAGCGTTGCGTCGGCGAATTGACGCGGCGGCCCGCCACGACATTTTTCATGGGGTTACTCGCCAAGTTGCTCCTGCCAGTCGTGCTGCTTATCCTGGCGGCGACGGGCATCGGCCTGATCGTGGTGCCGTTCGTGCTCGCGGCGCTGTTCTTCGGCGCGATCATCGGCAAGGTCGCCTTCCTGGAATATCTGGGCTACGGCGTGCAGAAGGCATTTGGTGTTACGGACGAGGCCAAGGCGATCATCGCGCTGGTCATTGGCTCGGTCATTCTCGTGTTGCTTTACATGGTGCCGGTGCTCGGCTTGATTGCGTATTGGGTGACGGGAATGTGGGGGTTGGGCGCGGCGGTCACCGCGGCGTTCGACAGCATGAAACGCGAGACGACTGGAAAATCCACGCCCCCTCCAGTTGCGCCAATGACGCCGCCAACCAACACTCCTCCCGGTGGCTTGGCGCCAATGCCAGTTGCTTCCGCGGCGGCGGCCGCTGCCCCGGCTTCGGCAATGGGAACAACCATTGCGCCGGATGCGGGCGCGAGCGCCCAGGCCGGCATCGCGGCCTCACCGGCCACGTCACCAAGTCCAACCGCAGCGTTGCCGGATGCGCTCGCGTATCCCCGCGCGAGTTTTTGGGAACGCATGGGCGCGGCGTTTTTGGATGTGGTGTTGGTTGGCGTTCTGAGTGGACTGGCGAACGCGGCGGGCGGACCATCTTGGGGACCTCTGATCGCGCTCGCTTACTTCGCTGGCATGTGGACGTGGAAAGGCACGACCGTGGGCGGCATCGTTCTGAACTTAAAAGTCGTGCGGCTGGACGGCAGCCCTTTGACGTTCGCTGCCGCGCTGGTGCGCGGACTGGCGGCGGCGTTTTCAGTGGTCGTGCTGTTCCTCGGCTTCCTGTGGATAATCTTGGACAAAGAAAAACAAGGCTGGCATGACCGGATTGCCGGTACGGTTGTAGTGCGTCTGCCGCGCGGCATGCCACTCGTGTGCTTGTAAAAGTTCGCTGGCAGGGCGCGATGGCGTGAGGATCCGCGGCTTGTATTTTTCCCCAGCGTCGGGATTACTTGATCCATGAAACGAAAACATGCTCCCATAAAAAAAATCATCTTCGGCCAGCCTTCCTGGTCTATTCGTTCCTCCAACGTCGAAGCATTCGTCACCGAAACCGGCGGGCATCTCGCGCCGGTGGTGTTTGACCGCAAGCGCCGTCGCATTCAACCCTATTCGGTGTCACCGTGGTGGAATGAAGAACTGGCCGCGGACACACCACCGATCCTCAAAGTGTTGCGCGGCGATTTCTTTTGCCTCCCGTTCGGCGGCAACACCGACGCATTTCGCTGCGAACGCCATCCGGTGCATGGCGAAACTGCCAACCGCAAATGGCGGCTTGAGGGGTTAAAACGCGCAACGGGTCGCGCCACCCTGCACCTCAGCATGCAAACATCCGTTCGCGCGGGCCACGTGGACAAGCGCATCACGGTGCTCGACGGTCACAACGCGGTTTATTGTCAGCACGTCGTCTCCGGCATGAGCGGGCCGATGAATTTTGGCCATCACGCGACGTTGAAATTTCCCGACCATCCGGGTAGCGGCGTGCTCACGCACAGCTCGATCCAGTTCGGCATGGTTTCGCCCACCGCTTCGGAAAATCCAGAGACGTTCGGCTACTCAATTCTCAAACCCGGCGCGAAGTTCAGCGAACTGCGCCGCGTGCCGACAATGACCGGCGAATGGGGCGACCTGAGCCGTTACCCCGCGCGTCGCGGATTCGAGGACATCGCGCTGCTGGCGACGAAACCGGTGAGTCCGTTTGCATGGATAGCCGTGACTTTTCCAGCGGAGGGTTACGTTTGGTTCGCGCTCAAAGATCCGCGCGTGCTGCGGCAGACGCTCCTGTGGCACTCGAACGGCGGACGGCATTACGCGCCGTGGAACGGGCGGCATTTGAACGTGCTCGGCATCGAAGACCTCACGAGCTTTTTTCATTACGGACTCGCGCAATCGGCGCGGCGCAACCGGCTCACCGGATTGGGCCTGCAAACCTCCCTCAACCTGAAGCCCAAAAGACCGCTGGCGGTGAACTACGTCATGGCCGTGGCCGTGGTGCCGCACGGTTTCAATGACACCAAGCGAATTGAGCCCACGCGCAACGGACAAGGCGTGAAGCTGATTTCAAGCGCTGGTAAATCCGCGACGGTGCCGTTGCGTGCTGATTTCGTGCGAACAGGCGTGGTTTGAGCCGCGGCAAGAAATCTTGTCACCGCAAGCCCCGTTCTTACCACTCATGCGGTGATATGATGACTTTGAAAAACATGACGGCAGCCGTAAACAACGACGCGGAGTTGGTGGCAGCGTGTCTGGCTGGCAATTGCGACGCCTTTGGCCAGATTGTTTCCCGCTACCAATCGCTGATTTGTTCGCTGGCCTACAGCGCCACGGGCTGTCTCGGGCAGAGCGAAGACCTGGCGCAGGAAACCTTCATCACCGCGTGGAAACATCTCCGCCACCTGCGCGAACGGGGCAAGCTCCGCGCGTGGCTGTGCGGCATCGCGCGCAATCGCATCAACAACAACCTGCGGCGCGAAGGGCGTGAACCGTTGCGCGACGCCGAGCCTTTGGACACGGTTCACGACACACCCACGGTTGAACCGCTGCCATCGGACCACGCCATCAGCAAGGAAGAAGAAGCCATCCTCTGGCGTTCGCTCGAACGCATTCCAGAAACCTACCGCGAACCGCTCGTCCTTTTCTACCGTGAGCACCAGTCCATTGAGCGCGTCGCGGAGGGGCTTGAGCTTTCGGAAGACGCCGTGAAGCAACGGCTGTCGCGGGGACGAAAACTTCTGCACGAGCAGGTGCTCGCGTTCGTGGAAGGCGCGCTGGAGCGGACGAACCCGGGCAAGGCGTTCACGCTGGGCGTGCTCGCGGCGCTGCCGGCATTCACTGTTTCAGCGCAAGCGGCAGTCTTGGGCGCGACGGCCGCCAAGGGCAGCGCTACCGCCAAAGCGGCGGGCGTCATGGGCTGGCTCGGCGCGCTGCTCATGTTCCCGCTGGTCTTTTTTGGCAATTACGTCGGCTATCGCATAAGCCTCGACGAGGCGCGGTCGGATAGCGAACGCGAACACATCAAGAACTTCTACCGCAAACTCATCGGCTGTATTCTCGGGTTTTCCGTGGTGTTTGGGTTGCTGATGTTCTGGGCGCGGGAACTCATCACCTCGCACGCCATGTTCTTTACTTTTTTGTGGGTCGGGTTGGCGCTTGGCTATGCGCTCGCCATTTTGGTCCTGATCATTTGGGAGTTTCGCACGCGGCGCAGATTGCTCGCGGAACTTGCCACGGAGGAAAACGCGGCGCCGGCGGCAAAGCCGGCGTGGGAATATCGCAGCCAACTGATGCTCTTGGGGCTGCCCTTCATTCACATTCGCATTGGCGGCGGTATCCGCGCTCAACGAAAACCGGTGAAGGCTTGGGTCGCTGTCGGTGATAGCGCCGTTGGTTTGCTGTTTGCCTTTGGGGGAATCGCCATTGCGCCAGTGAGCATCGGCGGCTGCGCGATTGGTTTGCTGCCGTTTGGCGGCTGTGCGGTCGGCTTGCTGGCACTGGGCGGATTCAGCCTCGGTGTCTGGTCGTGTGGTGGAATGGCGCTCGGGTGGCAGGCATTTGGCGGTTGCGCCATCGCGTGGAACGCGGCCCTCGGTGGCGTGGCGGTGGCGCGTGATTTCGCCCTCGGCGGCATCGCTCAGGCCGCGCAAGCCAACAACGAGCTGGCCGCGCGCTTCATCAAGCCGAATCCCTTTTTCCAATACGGGCAGGTTGCCTTCCGGTATCTGGTCTGGATGAACCTGCTGTGGGTCATTCCCATGCTGTTGTGGTGGTGGGCGGTTCGGCGGCGCGCCTGTTCGGAGGATTCCCGCCCGGCTTGACAGCCCTGTGCCGACCTGAAGCGAACAGCACCGCAAGCGCGAACTCCTTGCGCATTATCCGTGGATGGATATGACCAAGGCCGAGACTCGCAGTTAGTTCACGACGCTGCTCGTGGTCTAGCGGAGTCATGAGGATGAGAAGGCGTCGGCAGCAATTGTCCCATCTTGCGGAGCGAGTCCCAACATGGACTGCATCCTACATTAACCCGATTCGACGGACGCCTCGCCATTCCACCCTCGCCGCAAACCCCAGTTGGTGCTTGCTTGAGAATTGCAGGGCAGAAAATGATTCAAAATTAGCCAAATCGGTGTAGTCGCCCTGCCTGCCCCTCTCTAAACTTCCCGCCCAAGAATGACTGAGACACGATTGTGTGGAGCATCCGCGGAAGTCAGGCAGATAACCATCATCAACGAAGAAGCTTATGTTTGAATGGAGCAAAACCAACGACGTGTTGGGAACCGTCAATCGCGGCAACGCCGCCGAATCCGGCTTGTGCACCTTGTGCCGCGCCGACTGCAAGGGACGTTGCGAAACTTGGCTCTCGAGTTTGAAGGGCCGCAAACTGCTTTATCCGCGGGATTTTGGCGTGGTCACAGCGGGCAGCAGTACCACGGTGCATGTGGGAGTTTCCTACAACTCTCTTCGGATTCAGGGTTACAACTACGGGGCCAAGGGTTTGCCCAAAGGCTTGAGCAACTCAGCCGACGACTGCTTGTTTACCAACGTCAGCACTGAGGTCGCATTCGGCCAGACTGTCAAAACCGTGTCGCGCGTGCCGATGATGACCGGCGCACTGGGCTCGACCTTTGTGGCTGCGAAATACTGGGATTCCTTCGCCATCGGCGCGGCGCTGGTGGGTTTCCCGATCGTCATCGGCGAGAACGTCGTGGGCGTGGATCGCGAGGCGGTCTTCAAGAAAGGGCGCGTTGTAAAATCGCCCGAACTGGATCGCCGCATCAACACCTACCTGCGCTACTTCGACGGCTACGGCGCAATCATCGTGCAGTTGAACGTGGAGGATACACGCAACGGCGTGGCCGAATACGTCATCGAGAAGTTCGGCGACAAGGTCATCATCGAGCTTAAGTGGGGTCAAGGCGCCAAGTGCATTGGCGGCGAAATCCAAGTGACCGAACTCGACTATGCTCAATTCCTTGCCCGGCGCGGTTACCTTTTGGATCCCGACCCGATGCTGCCGGAAGTGCAGGAAGCCTTCCGCGCGGGCGCCATCAAGGCCTTCGCCCGGCACAGCCGCTTGGGTTACACGGACCTCGACTCCCCGGAAGCGGTGGAAGAGGCCTTCCACGACAACGTCGCCTATTTGCGGAAGATTGGTTTCAAGCGCGTGTCGCTCAAGACGGGTTCCTATGGCATGGAAGCGCTGGCCATGGCCATCAAGTACGCCACGGATGCCAAAATTGATCTGCTGACCATTGATGGTTCGAGCGGCGGCACGGGTATGAGTCCGTGGAACATGATGGAGAACTGGGGAGTCACTTCCATTTATCTGCACAACAAGGCCCGGGAGTACGCGTCCCTGCTCGCGAAGAAGAAAAAGCGCGTGGTGGACCTGGCCTTCGCCGGTGGACTGGCGCGCGAGGACCACCTCTTCAAGGCCCTCGCGTTGGGCGCACCCTTCGTGAAGCTGATTTGCATGGGCCGCGCGATGATGATCCCCGGTTTCGTGGGGAGCAACATCGAGGGCGCACTGCATCCCGAGCGACGCGCCAAGGTCAACGGCCATTGGGAAAACCTGCCCGGCACAGTGACGGAAGTCGGCATCCGGGCCGAGGAAATCTTTGCGGGCTACTTCGAGGTCCAGAAAAAGATCGGGGCCAAGGAAATGCAGGAGATTCCCTACGGCGCCCTCGCCATCTGGACGTTCTCCGACAAGCTCCGGGCCGGCCTTCAGCAAATCATGGCCGGCGCGCGGAAGTTCACGCCGGGCGAAATCACACGGGACGACCTCATGGCCGCCAACCGCGAGACCGAGCAGGAGATCGGCATTCCGTTCATGACGGAAGCGCTCGATCGCAATGCACGACGCATCTTGAATAGCTAAACCCGTCGTAAAGACCGCGTCTGACCGCGGGCAAGTTGGGCTGAACGGAAACGGCTTGGTTGACGCTGATCCAGGCGACTGGCTTCGCCGCCGTTCAAAGAAACAACCCCTATACTTTCCCCGTGAAATCGAGCAGTCTGTCGCTCGCTCGCCCGGACACGGGTGACTTACGTTACGTCCGGGACGATGACTGCGACCGTCACAGTGTCCGCGCGCGCCGGGAATGTGTGGTTCGGTTGGATACAGAGGACAGCGGCAATTCACTCCGTGGCTGTTCCCGGTCGCAAATGAACAATGGTCGCGCCCCAGCCGCCGAAATGTTCGTTGGCGAGGTTGAAGGATTCCACGTCGGGATGTTTCGCCAGAATCGCGTGGACCGTGCGGCGCAAGTTGCCAATGCCCTTCCCGTGGATGATGCGCACGCGGAAGATGCCGCGCCGTTGACACTCGGCCAGGTAATCCGGCACGAGGTCCTTGATCTCGCGCGGCTGGAACGTGTGCAAGTCCAGCACACCGTCAATCGGCAGTTCAATCGGCTCGTCCATGCACGGGAATTTAACCACGAATGG
>CAYIOH010000107.1:8649-9852 GCA_964364975.1 uncultured Bifidobacteriaceae bacterium | reverse complement strand
CTAAACGCCGCGCTCCAAGCTGGATTACGTTCGGGGGAACCTACCAGATGCACACTCTGGAAACAGCGTGTCATCTTAATTTTTGACCGAAATTGCTTTTCCGTTACGCTCACACGCATGTTTTTAAGTGCCGGACTGGTTGGAACGGCAATCATTCTTCTCCTGCAACCCATGAGTTGGGCAGGGGTCGGGCAGTCGAATTCACCCCCGGCTGTAGGCGCAGCGAAAGTTCAGTGGCGTCATCCGGCGGGTTTGGTGACGGACGAAACCATTTCGGAGATCAAGGCGAAGCGTGCCTCCGAGAATTGGGCGCGCCGCCTTTACGACGGGCGCAGGAAACAGCTTGAACCGTGGCTGGCGGTTTCTTCGGCGAAATTGAACACGATGTTCCCGAAGCGCCGTGGCAATGTTTACCACAATTTTTCCTGCCCGCAGGACCGCTGCCGGCTGAATTTTGAGTCGTTTGACGTCCGCGAATTCAAATGCCCGGTCTGTGGCAAAGTGTTTCCCCCGGAAACCGATGCCGGAGTTTATTCCAGTTCGGACCGCTATCACGGCACGATGTACGATGGATGGATTTGCCTCTTTCATCTCACTGCGAGCGACATTACCACCGACCTGGGCGTTTTCAGCCGGACCGAGCCGGCGGATGGCCAACCGTACGCAGCCCGAGCCATCGAACTCTTGATGCTTTCTGCGGATGTGATCGAAAGCCTCGCCACGAAGTTTGATCCCGACCCACAGTTTTCTGTTCTGCTGACTTATCACCGGGAAGGCGACAACAAGATTCTCGACAATCTGGCCACCGCTTACGAACTGGTGCGCGACCGGATGACGCCGGAACAGCGGTCGCGGTTTGAGCGGGTGGTGCTCCAACGGATGCTCAACGACTTGATGCTCGAACGCATTTACACCTACGACCACAATAATGTTTACCAGTGGCATCGCACGATTCTGCAGACGGCGCTGGCGCTGGAACGGGAGGATCTGATTGATTGGAGCTTCGGTTTCGGGAAATGGGACGCCACCAGCGAACTCGAGCATCGCAGTGTGCGAAAAATTCTCGCGACGCATTTCAAGCCCGACGGAGCATTTTGGGAAATGTGTTCCGGTTATCATCTTTATCCGTTGAACGCGCTGTGCGAACTGGCGGTACTCTCGCACAATCTGGCGCGCATGGCCCCGCGCCGGTTTCCGGCGAGT
>CAYIOH010000107.1:0-8639 GCA_964364975.1 uncultured Bifidobacteriaceae bacterium | reverse complement strand
CCGGCGAGTCGGTACGATCTCACGGACGAAAGCAATCCCGGTCACCAGCTCATCAGGAATGCGCTGCACTGGTTCATGTCACTTGCGCCGCCGGATCGGGTCATGCCCACGGTTGGCGATTCCATGGCGCCGCGCGCCGGCATGGCTGATTACTTCGCAACGGCGGAGGCGGGTTACCGTTACTACGGGCTGAAGGCCGTTGGAGATTATGTCCAATTGCGGGAGGGCCAGCGGACCTGGGCGGCCATGCTTTACGGAGCGCCACAGATTGTGGAGTCTCCGGAGCCCTACACCAGTTCGTACCTGTGCAGCGGCTGGGTTTCCTTGCGCAATGAATGGCAAGGCAATCGGGTTTGGGTGGGTCTTAACGCGCTCATTCCCGGCGGCGGCCATCAACATGCTGATCGCCTGACACTGCTCAGTTACTCGCACGGCCAGCTTCTTGCCTTGGAAAAGGCCACTCCTTACAACGAAAGTGTCATGCGGATTCTCGGAACGCTGTCATCTTCGCACAACACCGTAACGGTGGACATGCAGTCGCAAAAGCAAGGCGAAGCGTTGAAGGGAGAGGAAATTCCAAGGGTCGCGTTGTTCCTGACCAGCCGCCTCGGTCAGTTCGCGGAAATCCACGCCGACCATCTTTATCCGCAAACGCGCGTTTATCGCCGGTCGGTGGCTGTGGTTGAAGATGTTTATGTGGATTTTTTTCGCGTGGAAGGCGGGACCAATTACGACTGGGTGTTTAATCACACCGGAACCGCGCCAAAATTCTCCATGCCCATGAACGACGGCACGTTTGTGCCGACCAACTGGCTGGCCAACGGCAGTGGCCGTGTCCGGCAAGCCACGCTTGACGGCGCTTGGGAAGCGCGATGGTCGGTCGAAGGAGTGACGTCCCGGTTGACCATGCTCGGCGCGGACGCGACGAGCGTTTACAGCCTGGAAACCTACCCGGTGGACAACGCCGTGATCACTCCCCGCAACCCACCCTGCCAGACCCTCTGCGTCCGCCGCCGCAATCACGGCACGTTTCTCGCCGTTGGGGATGCGTGGCGCGATGAGCCGAACTTGCAGTCGGTCGCCCCGGCGCAAGGGGCGCAGGGACTGCTCATAAAAACCAAATCGCATACCTACCACCTGCTGTTCATGCCTGGCCGCGCGAGTTTTCCTGATGGCGTCTCCTTGACCAGCGACGCGGCCTTTGCTCTCCTTCGGGACCGCGACGCGCTGATGCTCGTACACGGCGCAGAGCTTGACGTGGAATCAGCCGAAGGGTCGCTGAGCATCCGGTTGGACAAGCCAGCCAGCCTTTCCGCCGAATTTGTGAATGGCTCGGTCAAAAAAGAAATCTCCGGAGACATTCAATACGACACCTTCGGCGGCGTTGATCATTTCCGACCGGTGCCGGAGGTCAAAGCCACCGTGGGTGGAGAACTTTGGCGTCAACCCCGGCTGTCTGAAAAATGAAAAACCGCACATGAAAACATTCGCACTCGCGCTCGCGCTCGTTACTGCCGGAGTGGCGGGCGAAGGCCGCTTTGAATCGCTCGGCATTCCGGTCCGCGTCGGTGGCCTGATGGGCTGCATTGTTGGCCCGAACGGGCGCGGCGGCGAGGCGATCTATTTCAACTTCAACCAAACCGCCGGCAAGCTGTTCCTCGTGCAGGTGGACCCGGACACGGGCGAGGCGCGGCAATTCGACACGCCGGAAGGCCCGGGCGCGTGGGCGTTCATCGCCGGACCGGACGAGCGGATTTATCTCGGCACTTGGGACGGCGGGCTGGTCTTGCGTTTCGATCCGAAGCAGCCGGACAAGCAAATCCAAGTCGTCGGTAAACCGTCACCCACCGAGAGCTATCTCTGGCAGTACGACATCGGCAAGGATGGCAAACTTTATGCCTGCACGTATCCGCAGGCCAAGCTCGTGAGCTTTGATCCGAAGACCGGCGCAATGGAGGACCTCGGCCGCATGCACCCGACCGAAATGTATTCCCGCAGCGTCGCCGTTGGCCCGAACGGCAAAGTCTATGTCGGCATCGGCACCGAGAAAGGCGACCTCGTGGTGTTCGATCCCGCCACGAAACAGCATCGCAGCCTGATGCCGCTAGGACTCCAAGGTGCGAAAGATTGGACCACCGTGAGCATCTCGCGCCGCAGCGACGGAAACGTCTATGCCGAGTTTGGCACGAATCTCATGCGGCTTGACGATGAAACCGCCGTGCGCGTTAGCGCCGCGCCGCCACCGCCCGTGCGGAAGCTCCGCGACGGACGCGAGGTGGTGTCATTCGAGCGCGGCAAGTTTTCGCTCAAGGACCCGAAGACGGGCGAGGTCATCGAGCGCAAGTTCAAGTACGCTGGCGTGGGCGACATGATCTTCGTCGTCGGCAACGGCCCCGGCGGTTGCATCTACGGCAGCACGGCGATGCCGATGGAGATTTTCCGCTACGACCCGAAGGCGAACCGCAGCGAACACCTCGGCGGCATGCCCGGCGGCGAGGTTTATTCGCTGCTCGAACGCGAATGGAAGCTCTACCTCTGCTACTACGGCGGCGCGATCATGAACTTCTACGATCCGGCCAAGGCGTTTTGGAAATACGGCACGGGCGTGGACTGCAATCCCACCTCATTCGGCGGCGTGGGCGATGGCCATTTGCGTCCACGAGCGATGGTTTACGGCCCCGACGGGATGATCTACGTCGGCAGTGAACCGCCCTATGGCCAACTCGGCGGCGCGATGGCCGTCTGGGATCCGCGCCTGAACAAAACCATCGAGAACTACCGCCACCTCGTGACGAACCAAAGCATCGTGTCGCTGGCCTGGGAGCCGAGGAGCGGGCTGATCTTCGGCGGCAGCGGCAACTGGGGCGGTGGCGGCGCGCGCCCGGTTGAGAAAGAGGCCAAGTTCTTCGCGTTCGACCCGAAGACAAAACAAAAGGTGTTTGAAGCCGCGCTCGTGCCCGGGGCGCAGGGTTATCCGGCGACGCTCGCGGCCGATGGCAATGTGTTCACGACCAGCGGCAGTAAGTTGCTCGTGCTTGATCCTAAGACGAAGGAAGTCACAAAGACGATCGCGTTGCCCGGCGGGCAAACGGAGATTTCGCTGGGCCGTCACACCAGCGGCAAGTTGGTCGGCTTGGCCGGCGGCTCGATTTATGTGCTCGACCCGGCCAAAGGCGAAATCATCCTCACTGAAAAGTCGCCCGTGCCCATCCGCTGCGGCTTCGCGCTGACCGACGAGGCGGTTTACTTCGGCTCGGGCGTCACGCTCTGGCGTTACCGGCTGCCTCAAGGTTTATGAAAGCTTGGTCAAAGCCAAGGGAGCGGAGCGCGGAATTTATTCCGCTCGTGCTGCTCGCTGCGGCAATCCTTGCTGTAACCGAAACGGGTTTCGCTGCGGAAAGGAGTCAGACAAACGCAGCGCCTGCGCTGACCTCGATCCAGCTCGTCTGTGTGGACGCGCAAGCGACCGGTTACGGCACGTTTCAGAGTCACAACCAAAAAGTCGTGAGCAATCGCCGCGGGATTTTCATGACGCACATCCGCTCGCGCAACGAAGCCTATACGGCGCAAAGCTGGCGCTTGTCTTGGAGCACCAACGCCGGCGAAAGCTTCGTCACTCTCTTCGCCGCCACGAACGCCACCAACCCGCCGCTCCTCGAATCCGACGCCGAGGACAATCTGTATCTTGTGCGTCCCGACTTCGTGGATGGCCACGCGTATCTCTACCGTTTCCTGGCGCGCGAAGATTATCGCGAGCCGCACATCACGCGGATTCCCAATGGGTCAGCCGGCAAGTACGCGATGCTCCTTGACTCACGCCGCAAGCAACTCGCCTATTTCGCCCACAACAACACGTTTCACC
Source organism: uncultured Bifidobacteriaceae bacterium (assembly GCA_964364975.1). Classification (GTDB taxonomy): domain Bacteria; phylum Verrucomicrobiota; class Verrucomicrobiia; order Limisphaerales; family JADLHS01; genus JALOTT01. Next base: position 4,777 of record CAYIOH010000107.1, on the reverse strand, counting down.
TCGTCGGGCTCGACGGCGTGGTGCGCTGTTCGACCAACCTGCTGACGCAGGGCAAGAATGCCGCGCTCCAGTATCCGCTGCTCTCTCTGGGAGAGGACGGCACGTTGCACACCGCATGGACCACGGTGAAGCACGGCGTTTATCTTTATTGGGACATTCACTATCTGCAATCGCCCGACGGCGGCCATGCCTGGCGTGGCATGAACGGAACACCGGTCAACCTGCCGGTTGTGGCCGATGAAACCGGGCCATCCGACCGCATCACACTGGACGACGAATTCGAATGTCACACCTGGCTGTCGAGTTTTCTCGTGAAGGACGGCAAAGCGCATTTCCTCTATCTCGCCCAGACCAACCCGCCACGCCAACACTACGTCCGTTACGATTTGCGCTCCGCCCGGCGCGATCTGGATTACCAACCCGATTTCCGCGGCAGGAGCATTTCGCTGTGCGGGCTGGACGGTTTCTTTGCTGCCGCACGCGGGAAACCGGGCTCAACGCTTTACGCGATCGGCCGTGACGCGAATCTGGCACGCCTTGTTTGCCTTGCCAGCGACGACAACGGCACGACGTGGCACGACTACGCGGTGAGCCAACCGATGGCGAATCCTTACGCCATCGGCGGTTGCCGTGAAGTGACGGCGGACGGTTGGGTGATAGGCTCCTTTACGGATCAAGCGGCGGCGACGGACGGCTCCGGTGACAGATCGAAGGTTTATTTCTTTAGAATCCGTGCGGGACTGCCATTGACCCGCCAAGCCGGTAAGAATTGAATGACCACAGTGATTTCAAAACCTTCACCGTGAACCGAACCGTTTTTCCATTTGCTGTCTCGGCCGCAACGCTGGCGGCTAGTTTCTCCCTCTTTGCCAGCTTAAGCGATTCGCCGGAGGGTTGGCAGGGCGTCGCCGCGCGTGACGAAATCAAGCCCGCGTTCAGCTTCAATTCCAAGGGCGGCCCGTCGCACACCGGCAGCCTCGTCATCCGCACCGACAAGCGCGAGGGGTTGGATGGGCATTGGGTGAAGACGTTCCCCGTGAAGGGCGGGCAGTGGTATCGCTTCCGTGCTTTGCGACACGTGGACAACGTTTCCATGCCGCGGCGCAGCGTGCTGGTGCGCGTCCATTGGCGCGATGACAAGGGCCGGCAGGTTCTCCACGACGAACCGGGCGCGCACAGCTTTGCCCCAGGCAAGCCGCCGGTGTCCGAACCGGAATTCCCGACCGACGGCGCGACCGACGCGGCTGGTTGGACGGAGGTGGGTGGTGTTTATCACGTCCCGTCGAAGGCGACTCAGGCGATCGTCGAGTTGCACCTGCGCTGGGCCGCGAGCGCAAAAGTGGAGTGGGGCGAGGTTTCGCTGACGGAAACCGACCCGCCGCCGCCGCGCAAGGTGTGGCTCGCCACGGTGCATTACGTTCCGGGCGGCGGCAAAACGGCGATGGACAGTTGCCGGCAGTTCGAACCGTTCATCGCCGACGCCGCGCGGCAGAAAGCCGACCTCGTCGTGTTGCCGGAAACACTCACCGCCACGGGAAACGGTTTGTCCTACGCGCAGGCCGCCGAGTCCATTCCCGGACCTTCCACGGAGTATTTCGGCGGACTCGCGCGCCAACACGGATTGCACCTCGTCGCCGGACTCGTCGAGCGCGAACGGCATCTGATCTTCAACACCGGCGTGCTGATCGGGCCGGACGGCAAGCTCATCGGCAAATATCGGAAGGTGGCGTTGCCGCGAACCGAAATCGAGGCCGGCATTACGCCGGGCACCGACTACCCGGTGTTCGACACGAAGCTCGGCCGGATCGGCATGATGATTTGCTACGACGGCTTTTTCCCCGAACCGGCGCGGCAACTGAGTATTCGCGGCGCGGAAATCATCGCGTTCCCGGTGGCCGGCTGCAATCCGCTGCTGGTCGCCGCGCGCGCGTGCGAGAACCACGTCTTCATTGCGAGCAGCACTTATTGCAGCACGAACTTGAACTGGATGATCTCGGCGATTTACGACCGCGAGGGGCGCGTGCTGGCGCAGGCCACGGAATGGGGCACGGTCGCCGTCGCCGAGGTGGACTTGGGCGAGCGGCTTTACTGGTCGAGCCTCGGCGATTTCAAATCCGAGATGCCGCGACACCGGCCGGTTTGGCCGGGGGAAGTGAAATGAAATTGCCCAATGCGGACAAGCTGGTGGTTGAGCGTGAGAAGATCGTGGACTATCTGCTCAACCCGGCGCATCGCTATGGCGCGAGCAAGGCGCGGTTCTTCACCGAGTTCGGTTTCCGCATCGAGGCTTGGGCGCAATTGGCTGAAGCCTTGCGGGAGCATGGACGCACCCACGACGTGGCGCGCGTGAATGAGACGGGTTTCGGGCCACGTTACGCCGTGGAGGGAGACTTGAACACGCCGGTTGGCCGCCGTCCACGGGTGCGAACGGTCTGGCAAATGGACGAAGGCGCGGTTGCACCCCGGTTAATCAGCGCGTATCCTCTGGAGGCAAAGTTATGATCAAAGAACATGATTGCGTGGTGTTGACAGCGAACCTGCCGGACGAAGGTCTGGAGGCGGGTGACATCGGCACAGTCGTGCATATCCACAAAGGCGGTGCGGGCTGCGAAGTGGAGTTCATGACGTTGACGGGCGAAACGGTGGCCATCGTCACGCTGCTCGCCAATCAAGTGCGTCCGCTCAATCGCCGCGATCTCGCGCATACGCGGGAGTTGCAGGCGGCGTGAAACTCCTCACGTATCTCCTACAATTTTGAATTCGGTTCCTGAAATTTGGGACGCGCATTGCCACATATCGGGCGTGCCGGGCGACACGCCAGAAACGCGCCTCGGCAAGTTGCTCGAATACGCCGACCGCATGGGCATCGCACGGTTGTGCGTGTTCATGGGTTTAAAATGGAACTACGATCCCTCGCCGGAAGTGATGCGGCAGGAGAATGACGATGTGCTCCGCGCCATCCGCGCGTTTCCCGACCGGGCGTTTGGCTTCGTCTATCTCAACCCGAAACACACGCAGGCCAGCCTCGATGAACTCAACCGTTGCGTCCGCGATGGCCCGATGGTCGGCGTGAAGCTCTGGGTCGCGCAGCATTGCAACGCGCCGGAACTCGACCCGCTCGTCGCGCGCGCGGCAGAACTCAAGGCGCTCATCTTGCAACACACCTGGATCAAGGTCACCGGCAACCTGCCCGGCGAATCCACGCCGATGGAACTGGCCGAACTGGCCGCGCGGCATCCCAAGGCCACGTTCCTGTGCGGCCACACGGGGGGCGATTGGGAGGTCGGCATCCGCGCGATCCGACCGCTGAAAAATATTCTTGCCGATCTGTGCGGCGGCGACCCGGTGGCAGGCTACACCGAGATGGCTGTGCGCGAACTCGGCGCCGAGCGGGTCCTCTACGGCAGCGACGCCAGCGGGCGAAGTTTCGCGTCGCAACTGGCGAAAGTTTTTGGGGCCGACATCCCTGAGTCCGCCAAACGACTCATCCTCGGGGAAAATCTCAAGCGTTTGCTGCGCCCAATTCTGAGCGAGAAAGGAATGAAGCCGAGCTAAACCCGAAATCTGAATGTCGAAATCCGAAACAAATCCGAATTCCAAATTCCAAATTCCGAAATTGAGATCAGAGCCTCGTGACCTCGGCTGCTACGGGAGCGGGATGGTGCGTCGTGACTTTCTCAAGCTCACGCTCGCAGCCACGAGCCTGGTGGTGATTAGTAGCGCGGACGTCGCACAGACGGCGAGCGACAAAACCGGTTTGATTGATGTCAACGTGAACCTCGGACGCTGGCCGTTGCGCCGCGTGCGCGGCGACGACACGCCCGCACTCGCGGCCATGCTCCGGCGTCAGGGCGTCGTTCAAGGGTGGGCAGGCAGCTTCGACGGTCTCTTGCACAAGGACATTGGCGCGGTGAACGCCCGGCTCGCCGACGAGTGCCGTCGCCACGGGCGCGGCCTGCTTGTTCCCTTCGGCTCGATCAATCCAAAGCTGCCAGACTGGGAGGAGGAGTTGCGTCGCTGCGCCGAAGATCACCGCATGCCCGGCATCCGGCTGCATCCGAACTATCATGGCTACAAACTCGACGATCCGGATTTCGCGAAGTTGTTGCGGCTGGCGACCGAGCACCGCTTGATCGTGCAACTCGTGCTGGTCATGGAAGACGAGCGCATGATGCATCGCCTCATGCAAGTCGAGCCGGTAGATACTGCGGCGCTGGTCAGCCTCGTCAAACAGACGCCCGGGCTTCGGCTGGTGCTCCTGAACGCGCTGCGCACGCTGCGCGGCAAGCCGCTGCTTGACCTCATCGCGGCGGGGGAAGTTTGCGTCGAAATTTCCATGCTCGAAGGCGTGGGCGGCGTGGAGAACGTGCTCGCGCAAATTCCCGCGGGCCGCGTGCTCTTTGGCTCCCATGCGCCGCTGTTCTACTTCGAGTCGGCGTTGCTCAAGCTTAAAGAGTCGTCACTGACTGACGAACAACTGCGGGCGATCCGCGACGAAAACGCGCAACGTTTGCGGGCGAAAGGCCGTTAGCTTCGGTTTCTCGTGCCCTCCGGCTTACCTGACGCCCAACGCGCGGTAGCAGCGTTGCGGGAACTGGCTTGCGTTGGTGTCCACGAAGATGAAAGGTGCGGGATTCGTTGAGCACATGGCGGATCAATGAGGGGGCCTGACGATGGATGAGTTGTTGATACTTTTCAAAGACGTGCAGCGTAGCCGCCGGACTTGGCCGCACCACCCCTCTTTTCGTCGGGCATCGCTTCGCTCGCCCTCCTCCAA
>CAYIOH010000106.1:0-9861 GCA_964364975.1 uncultured Bifidobacteriaceae bacterium | reverse complement strand
CTTTGCGAAACACGCGCTCCGGGAACATATTCGTGTCTATTCGTGTCCATTCGTGGTTCCTTGCCTGGCAAATCTTTCCTGCTTCCTGAAGGCCGGGTTGGTTGCTAGTTTTTCCCAATGCGAATTTTGTCAGGCATCCAGCCTTCGGGCGCGCTGCATCTCGGAAATTATTTCGGGTTGATGCGGCCCGCCATCGAGCTGCAAGAACAGGGCGAGGCGTTTTACTTTATCGCGGACTACCACTCGATGACCTCGCTGTTCGATCCCGCCGAGCGCCGGCAGAATTCGCTCGACGTGGCCCTGGATTTTCTCGCGTGCGGCCTCGACCCGAAGAAGTCTGTGTTCTTCCGGCAGTCGGACGTGCCGGAAGTTTGCGAGCTAACCTGGCTGCTCGGCACGCTCACGCCGATGGGCCTCTTGGAACGCTGCCATTCCTTCAAGGACAAATCGTCAAAAGGGATTCCTGTGAATCTCGGCCTGTTCGCCTATCCGGTGCTGATGGCGGCGGACATTTTGATTTACGATTCGAACATCGTGCCAGTGGGCCAGGACCAGAAACAGCACGTGGAAATCACGCGCGACATCGCCATCAAGTTCAATGAGGCTTACGGCCAGACGTTTGTGATTCCCGAGCCAAAAATCCGTGGCGAGGTGGCCAAGGTGCCCGGCACGGAAGGTGAGAAGATGAGCAAGAGCTATGGCAACACCATCGAGATTTTCGGCGACGAAAAGGCGCTGCGGAAAAAAGTCATGGCCATCAAGATGGACAGCCGCACGCCGCAGGAGCCAAAGCCTGATGCGGAGCAGAACCTCGCCATCCAGTTGCTCAAGGTGATTGATGCAAACGTCGGCAAGGAGTGGGTGGGAAAGCTGCGCGCTGGCGGCTTGGGCTACGGCGATTTGAAGAAAAAGTTATTCGAGGTGTATTGGGAATACTTCGCCGCCGCCCGCGCCAAGCGAGCCGAACTCGTCGCGAACCTGGATTACGTGAACAAAGTTCTTGCCGACGGCGCCGCGAAGGCGCGGGAAAAGGCACGCGAAGTTTTGCAGCGTGCGCGGAAAAATTGTGGACTGGAATAGACCTCGCGCAAATTATCCTCGCTCCGTTAAGATTGACGGGATTGATTGTCCGCTTACCCTCCCTGCCGTGTTCAGCGACCAAACTGCTGCTGTGAGTGGCCGGAGAGAGGCGCGTGGTGCGCGGCCTGGAGCTTTGTGGCCCTACCGCCAAGGAGTGCCAAGACTGCCGTGTTGGTGTAGTGCGCTCCTGTTTTGTGCCGTGGGATTCACCGTTGGCATCGCCGGCGAGGCTCGGCCGGTGGTTCTGCGCGGAACGGACGGCGTCGAAGCTGTGTTCGCCCGCATCGGCCAGACGTATCAATGGGTGGAATATCGTGATTCGGCGGCGAACCGCGTGTGGCGGGTTCGGGGAGCGCGGTTCAGCGTCCAAACCGCCGACAACCGAGCGAAATTCGATGAGAGTGGCTTCGAGCAGCGAACGGTCGAGAAGCGGCAAGTCACCCTGACGACACCCTTGCCGAAACTGGGCCTCGACGTGCGGCAGGTGTTCACATTCTGCGGAGACGGACGGACGCTTCGGATCAAGACCTTTCTGCGGTCGCACGGCGATGACGTTTTGGTCCAACGCGTTGGAATGCTCGAGCTCGAAGTTGCCGGCGAGGACTTTCGGCTGATGGGGCCGGAGGTTGTTTCGTCTCCGGTCTTTGGCGAATTCCTCTTTGCCGGCATCGAACATCCTTCCGCTTTGTGCCAGGCCAAGGGGGAAACCTTTGCGTTGGCGCAGCCTCTGCACCTGAAGGTGGGCCGGAAATGGACCGCACTGCCGGCCGCCATTCTCGGCTCTTGTCGAACGTCCGACCGCCAGACGGCGGGCCCTGAGGCGTTGCGGCGGGCTTTCCTGCGCTATCTCGATACGGTGCGCGTGAAACCGCGGGACATGCACATCCACTACAACGACTGGTGGACCGCGCCGGTGCCGTCCTCGCAAGAATTCGTGGCGCACAACCTTGCCGAACTCAGGCGCGGACTCTATGAACCCACCGGCTTCTTTTTTGATTCCTATGCGCTGGACGCAGGCTGGTCCAACCCGAAGTCCGCGTGGGAAATGGACGTGAAGCAATTTCCGGAACGATTTTCACCAATCCGCGCGGCGCTCGAGGGCATGGGCAGCCATGTGGGTCTGTGGATTTCTCCCAGCAGTCTGTATCCATTCGCACTCGACAACCACTGGCTGCAATCCGCCGGCTACGAAGTCATACCTCACGCCGGCCTCGGTTTCATTGCGTGCCTTGCGAAAGGCGGGAAGTACCAAACGGCGTTCAAGAACGCTGCGTTGGCGCTCGCCAAGGAGGCCCGGCTCGCCCACATGAAGTTCGATGGTTACGTGCCGCGCTGCGACGTGCCGGATCACGGTCATCCAACAGGAATCGAATCTTACCTGCCCTTGGCGGAAGGCCTGATGGACGTTTTTGACGCCCTTCGAGCGCAGAATCCTGACATCGCGCTCGAACCCACCTGCTTTGGCTATCAACCCAGCCCCTGGTGGCTCATGTATGTGCCGTTCATCATCGGCCCCTTTGGCGACGACAGCCCCTACGGCCGCTGTCCCGCGCCGGACTACCTCGAAGCCATGACCACGGCTCGCGAAATCAAGAACCTCCGCGGGCGCGACGCCTTTCTGATGCCCAGCGCGGCGTTGCAATGTTTCGACCTCATCGTGCAATGTCCCGGCGCGTTTCAGAATCACGCGGCCATGGCCATTGGGCGGGGGCGCTGGTTCATCTCCTCCTACATCAATCCAAAGTTCATGGACGCGGAGGCCTGGCGCTTCTTTGCGGACTTGATGAAATGGGCCCGACACAACCGCAACTTCCTGCAGGAGCCCGTGCCCATCGGTGGCAACCCGGAAAAACGCGAGGCCTACGGCTACGCGTTTCAGGGCGGAGCGCGCCAAGTGTGTTGCCTGCGGAACCCGTGGATGGAGGAGGCGAGCATCGCCCTGCCCAGCCCGTTCGCGTCCGCCCGCAATCTGGAAGTCCGGATGCTGTATCCGCGGCGGACGCTGATCGCACGAGTAACTCCGAACGTGCCGTTGCCGCGCCTGACGCTGGGACCGTATGAAACCGAGTTTGTGGAAGTGGTGCCAACGGACCAACTCCCTTTGGCACCGGCCGCGCGCCCTGACCCCGACGTTCAGTGGCAACCGGTCAAAGAGGCCGTGATTGAGCGTACCGTGTTTGACCCGGAGCCGCCGCCGTTCGGCCCTTCGTGGTCAAGTCCCGACGGCGCGCAAACCGAGCGGCTCACCTTCACGGTCGAAGGTCGCCTGACGCTTCGTCGGCCTGCGGGAGCCCAGCTCTGCGTCCTGTGTGAAGGGGATCCCGGTGTGGCAGAGAACACCTGCCGAATCATGGTGGACGGACAAGACGTGGCCGTGTCCATGTCGAAGTCAAAGGGAGCCTTTGGCGCCGCCGGCGAAGGTCACTTGGAACACTGGGTCTGGTTCCTGGCAGAGGTTCCCACGGGGGAGCACACGGTGCGCGTCGAAGCCGCCGGTCCGGCTCTCGCGGTGCCTACGGGCGTCTATTTGCGTGGCGACATCCCCGCGCCACCGTCCGCAGCTCCGTTTGACAAAGGCCCGGCCTTTCCCTTGTACCGCGCGGATCGTATCCCTTGGTCGCGCGTCTTGGTGCCGCAGGCAACGCGGCGACCGGATGCAACGCATACCCGCCAGGCTCCGCGCCGGATCCTGCCGATCAACGGCGTCTATCTCGACGCGCTCGACTGGAGCGAAGCCAGCGCGGGTTGGGGCAAGGTCCAGCGCAACCGGAGCATCATGGAGAAGCCCATGACCTTGGGCGGTCGGACTTTCTCGCGCGGTCTGGGCGCGCATGCCGCGTCACGGATTCTGTACCTGCTGCCGGAAGGATTCGTAACCTTTGCTGCAACGGTCGGCAAAGACCAGGAGGTCAGCGGCGGGTCCGTGGCGTTTGTGGTCCAGGCTGACGGTCGGGAAGTGTTCCGGAGCGGCGTCTTCCGGAACGACACTCCTCCTCAAGAGATCTCCGTGCCGTTGACTGGCGCGCGGAAGCTGGCGCTGGTTGTGGAGGATGCCGGCGACAACATCATGGCTGACCATGCCGATTGGGCAGATGCCCGGCTGTTGAAGTGACGGAGGTGCATTGGCGGGCGGTTGCGGTACGGACAATCCTGTTCCTTTCACCCGGCAGACGAGTTGAAGTAGGGCTGGGCCGTAGCCGCGCTTGTAAAAGCGCGGAACGTTCGACAGAAGAATAACCGCGTTCTCACGAACGCGGCTACGTGGTCAACGGGAGTGCTTCAACAACCATTCGTAAAGCTCCGGATTGTTGTAGGTCTCCGTCCAGGAGTTGTGGTTCGCTTCGGGATAAATCGTGAGCTTCACTTCCTTCACGCCCAGTTTATTCAACAGTTCGACCATGCGCTCGGATTCGCCCGGCGGCACAACACTGTCCTTCGCGCCGTGAAACGCCCAGATCGGAAGGTTTTTGAGCGACCGGGACTTCGTATCATCCGCTAGAATCACGTCAATCAACGCGCCGCCGCCGCAAATCGGCACGATGGCCGCGAACTTTTCCGGATGCGCCAGCCCCAGCCGCCACGTGCCGTAACCGCCCATGCTCAGGCCTGTCAGATAAACGCGATTCGTGTCCACGGCGAATTTCTTTGTGACGTGTTCGAGCAACTTGAGCAGGGGTTCGTTCGCCCAGTCCTGGCCCTCGGGACATTGCGGTGCGACGATGATGAATGGAAACTCACGGCCCTGCTTCACCAGGCTCAACGGGCCATGAATTGCCACGCTCTGAAGATTCGTTCCGCGCTCGCCCGCGCCGTGCAAAAACAGCATCAACGGCCAGCGCTGACCGTTCTTCGGGTTGTAGTCTTTGGGAAGATAACAGAGATACGGCGTCTCAATAGTTTTCGAGACGCGCCACTTCAATGTGCCGAACGACAGCGCGTCGGCGGCGGTTTTTGGTTTGGATTTCATGGAAGCGCAGGACGTGAAGGCCAGCAGGCTTGCAACGGACAGGAGGCAGGTGATGGTTTTCATGGTTGACGAGATTTCGAGGTGGCGGCTGGCTAAGGTTTTAGTTTCTCGCGGTGTGGCTGGTGATCACGATTCCACCGGACCAAAGCCGCGTCGCTGGTGTCGTCAAAAAGGAATTTCAATGTCGGCGATTCGACGTGGCCGTCGCAAAACACCACGTTGGCTTTGCCTTGATGGCGTGAATAAGACCGTTTGGTACTGCCCAAGTAGTCTTCCACGCCGCAGGTCCGCCACAAAAGCAATCCGCCGCCCCGGATAATTCCGTTGCCGCCCATGAATGAATCGCCAATGGCCATCATCCCGCTCGGATTTCGCACTTCTGATTCATTCACCGGTGGAGCAGGCACACGGGAGTCATGCCAAACATAGTGTCCACCAAGGCCAAGTGAATTGGTGTCTGTCTGCGCGCTCAGGCCGTAGTAGTTGTAACCGTAGCTGAGGTATCCTTTGTTTGGAGGCAAGTTTGACGGCCTGTGAGCCGAGGGGCAAAGCCAGACGCCCTGACTCAAATATTGAGCCGAGTTAATGCGATTAGTGGACCTGGAAAGTTCACTGTGCTGCAAGGCAGCCACCCAACTTCCGTTGTGTTCGGGGTAAGGACCCGTACGGGAGTTTGGATTTACGCACAAAGGATAGACATGATTTTCTGTAACAAATCCCTTAAGGGCGAGTCCCAGTTGCCGGACGTTGTTGACGCATTGGATGCGCTGCGCCGTTCCTTTGGCGCGACCGATGGCCGTAAGTAAAAGCGCAGCCAAAATCGCAATTATCCCGATGACGACCAAGAGTTCAACCAGAGTGAACCCAGGCCGTTCGTCCGGGCGGGCTGGAACAGTTTTTACCTGTTTCATGGCCTGCATAATCTTCAACTTCAGCCAATCCTGCGAATTCACCAGGCCGACCGGTTCGTTCTTCGCATTCACCACAATCAAAACGTCAATGTTCCGCTCGCAGCTTGTTGAGTGCGGCCATTTCGATGTCGAAGACTTCGCGAGCTTTGGCCAGATGAATCCACGCGCCGAGAATGCGGGGAAGGACCGTTCATTTCAACCAGTAACCACACACCAACCGCGCACCGCGACGTTGCCCAGGCGGGAACGGGTCAGGGGCTGCCGCTGGCCTCAAGGCCAAATTCATAATTGAGGCGTGTTTCGAGTCGTCTGTTTTGTTGACAGGCACGTTGCCGGGTGGTTGGATGGGAAGAGCGCGTCCATACCGGTCGCGCGCTGAATGAAGCAAATGAAATGGCATCAAATGAGAGTGAATATGAGATTGGCAACAATGGGCTTGGCGCTAGGCGTTTTTGTGGCGGGAACTGAGATCGCCGTGCTCCGGGCGCAGCCAGCGGCCCAGCCGGTGGCGGCTTCAACCAATGCGGCCTTGTTGCCTAAGATCCAGTTCGCCACGCCGATTTACGATTTCGGGAAGGTGAAGGTCAATGAACCGGCGAAATGTGATTTTATTTTCACCAACACGGGGCAGGCGTTGCTTGAGGTTCCCGTGGTTCATCCCGGCTGCGGCTGCACCACCGCCGGAAGCTGGACGCGCCAGGTTGAGCCGGGAAAAACGGGAATCATCCCCATCCAGTTCAACGCCGCAGCCGCTGCCGGCCCGTTCGCAAAAGCGATAACCGTGACGTGCAACGACCCAAGCCAGTCCACAGTGATCCTCCAAATCAAAGGCCTCATCTGGAAGCCGGTTGATGTGACACCACCATACGCCATTTTCAACGTCACGACCGAGTCGGTATCCAACGCCACCAGCATTGTGCGCATCGTCAACAACGAGGATACGCCGCTGACACTTTCGGCCCCGGAGAGCAACAATCGGTTCTTTACCGCCGAGCTTAAGACCAAGCAGCCTGGGAAGGAGTTTGAGGTGATAATCAGGCCGGTCCCGCCGCTGGATGGCACAAGCAAGCAAGCTTTGATCACCCTGAAGACATCTTCAACCAACTTGCCCGTCATCAACATCAACACGACGGTAATTTTGCTGCCGACGTTGGTGGCGAATCCTCCGGCCATTATCATTCCTTCGGAGCCAACCACCAATAGTGTGCGGGCGGTGATTCAGATTCGGAACAACGGCTCCGGCTTGATGAAGCTTTCCGATCCCGCAGTCAACGCCATGGGTGTGGACGTTCAAATCAATGAGATCGAGCCGGGCCGCCTTTCCTCCCTGACCCTGACATTTCCCCAGGACTTTACGATTGCGCCGGGCGAAAAAATCGAGCTAAGAGTCAAAACCGGGCTTGCCCACCTCCCGACCTTCGCGGTGCCAGTGGTCCAACGTCCGCACGCGGCCCGCTAAAAATCAGAAAGTGGTTGTCCGCGGGAATCTGAAGGGAGTTCGCCTGCCGTTGCGCACATCGGGAAACGCGCTTTTCAACCGTGCGAACCGCGGTTGGTCACAGTTTCATCAAGGTCAAGTCTTCCACATGCGCCGACTGGCGTTTGCGGTAGAGCGCGACGATGAGCGCCAGGCCGACCGCCACTTCCGCCGCCGCCACGGTGATGATGAAAAACACCATGACCTGGCCGTTGAGGTTGTCGTTGAACCGCGAAAAAGAGACGAGCGCGAGGTTCGCCGAGTTGAGCATCAATTCCAGCGACATGTAAACGACGATCAGGTTGCGTCGCGTGATGACGCCCAGCAGGCCAAGCGCGAACAGCAACGCGCTGACGATCAGGTAATGTTCGAGTCCGACGTGCATTATTTGAGATCCTTTTTGCTCAGGAGAATCACGCCCACCATTGCCACGAGGAGCAGGAGGGAGACGATTTCAAACGGCAACAGGTAATTCGTGAACAGCAGTTTGCCGAGCGGAACGGTCGCGCCTTCGACCGAGGGCGCAGGCAAATTCCTGCCAGGATTCGTCGCGAGCAGCGACTTCAGGAAAATGCCGACGATGGCGCCGATGGAAACCAGTCCGGCGACGAGGCCGAGCTTTTTCACCTTGCGCCGCTCCTCCTCTTTCAAGTCGAGCAGCATGATGACGAAGAGAAACAGCACCATGACGGCGCCGGCATAGACGAGCACCTGCACCGCGGCGAGGAAGAACGCGTGCAGCAGCACGAACAGTCCCGCCATCGAGATGATGGTCAGCACGAGAAACATCGCGCTGGTGACCGGGTTGCGGCTGAATGGATTGGCGACCACCAGCACGCCGCACAGCAGCGTTAGCGCCGCGAACACGTAAAACAAAATGTCAGGGAGACTCATGCTCAAAGCCCGTTCAGGATAGAGAACATCCGTCCTGCCCGTCAAAAGGAATACGCGGGACTCACACTACATGTTGAATTCCGGGCCGAGATAAATCTCGCGCGCTTTCGGGTCGTCCAACATCTCCGGCCCGCCACCTTCATAGACCACCTGGCCTTTGTAAATCAGGTAGGCGCGGTCCACCAGCTTGAGCGTCTCGCGCACGTTGTGGTCAGTGATCAAAATGCCCAAGCCGCGTTCCTTGAGCCGGCGGACAATTTTCTGCACCTCGTAAACCGCAATCGGATCAATGCCGCTGAAGGGTTCGTCCAGCAACATCAGCTTGGGGCTGGTCACCAGCGCGCGGGTGATTTCCAGCCGCCGCTTCTCGCCGCCGCTGAGAGTGTAGGCTTTGTTCCGCGCCAGCGGCGTGAGGTCGAGTTCATCGAGCAGATACTTCAACCGGACGATGCGCTCGGCCCAGGAAATCTTGCAGGTTTCGAGAATGGCCAGAATGTTTTCCTCGACCGTGAGCTTGCGAAAGACCGACGGTTCCTGCGTGAGGTAACCGATGCCGAGCCGCGCGCGCTGGTGCATGGGCAGACGCGTGATGTCGCGCGCTTGAAAATTCACCCGGCCCTCGTCCGGCTTCACGATGCCGACGACCAGGTTGAACGTCGTGGTCTTGCCCGCGCCGTTCGGCCCGAGCAGTCCGACGATTTCACCCGTTGCAACGGTGATGGATACGCTGTCCACCACGCGGCGCTGGCGATAGGCTTTCACGAGTTTGTCGGTGCGCAGCAAGGCGTCGTCAACGGCTGTCGCGACTGCGGTTGCAGGCAGCGCGTGTGCGGCGTGTGGTTTGGTCTGCGGCTCGCTCATGTCAAGGCGCTTTCAGTGCTTCGGCAGTTTTCCCGACCGGCTCGGGCTTGGATTTGATTTTATAGCCAGATCCCGCGAACCGATTGTTCGCTTTGTCCCAGACCAACGTCTGCCCGGTGACAATAGCTTTAGGCGTGTCCACCATGGGGTTGCCCGTGAGTTCAACGATGTCCGTGGCACCGGTATAAGTACCGTGCTCGCCGCGGGCGGTGGCGCCCGGTTCAATCAGTTGCACATCGCCATCGGCCACGAGATCCGCCACCCCGTTGGTCTGGGGCGACGGCCGCGCCGTAAGCGTTTGCGCGGTCAGCTTGCGGTACTTGGCCGGGCCGTTGGTCACGCCGATGGTTCCCTGTTCAAAGACCACATGGTTGCTCGCGGTAATGCGCTCGGCGCGCTGACTGTCCGCGGCTAATTGCATTTCCAAAGTATCACTCCGCAAGCGTGGTTCGCCACCGGTGATTGGACTTTCGTGCGCGTGTGCTTCGCCCAGAAAAGTCGCCAGCCGCTCCTTGGCCATGAACTCATGCGCGAAGATTTCGATGACCTGCGGCCCGCGATTGGTGTTTCCCGTGGCGGGGAAAAACGTCAGTACGGACGAGCCTTGCGCCCCCAGTTGCACTTTCACCGCGACTTGATTTTCCGCATGAACCTCTCCGGTTTCACTATGA
>CAYIOH010000105.1:0-9875 GCA_964364975.1 uncultured Bifidobacteriaceae bacterium | reverse complement strand
AACAAAAGGAAATCGCTCGCCCGGGCGACGCCTTCGGGGATCGTGCCGTGTCCCTGCCCACTCGTGGACACGAGCAAGCCGGGCGCAAGGCGCTTCGCGAGCTGGATGAGTTCAATCTGGCCCTCGACGGTTTTCAACAGCAAATGATCATAGCCGGTGTGGTCAAACTCATTCGCGATCTCCAACACCACGTTCTGGAAACCGCGATTTACCAGCCAGCCCACGACGTTGCTCACGCCCGCCCGCACCGCGTCGGCGTCACGCAGCATCTGATCCTGACGTTGATAAAAGCAGCCCAGAATCACAGCCGCGCCGCTGCGGTCGCAGGCTTCCACCACGCGGCAAATCCGATTCATGCTGTCCGCGCGCAGGGAGCCATCGGGATTGAAAGCCGAGTTGACCGCGCCTTCGTAGCCGGGGAAACCGCCTTGAAGATTCAGCGTGAAGGCACGCACGCCGTGTGCGACGTATTCGGGAATGCGCGCGATGAACTCGTCGGTGTTCGCCTCGGCGTTGAATTCTGGCTGCTGCAAATCCTCGAACGTGGAGTTCACCATGCGGACATTGAGGAGCAGCCCTTCGGCGCGAGTGCCGCGATAGGTGATGACATCGTTGATCTGCCACTTGCGGCCAGCGATGGACAATTTCGTCCTTCCGGAATCGGCATCGGTTTTGAGAGCAGCTTCCACGATCAACTTCGCCGCCCGGTTGCATTTGGCGTCCGGATTGCCCGGTGATTTGTCGTGATCGTCGATCGGCGAATCGTTCCAGCAAACAATCAGGTCGAGGCCGGGAAATATCCACAGCGTCCGCTTCCCGCCGTGGCCGCTGGCAACATAAGTATCTGGCGGCGCGTCCACGAACAGCCGCTGGCCGGCGCGGTTCGTCCGGTTGAGCCACCAGTTGAAACTGTAGTAACCCGGCCCGACGGGCGTGATGTTTCGCGTGCCGCCGATCGAATGTTGGCCGGGCAACATGTCCGCCTCGCGACCGCTGGTGAGCGGCGTATCGGCGGGAATCGGACTGTTGATGGCCATCCGGATGAACTCGGGCTTGAGCAATTGCCGGTCGCGCCATCGGCCGGCGTGAAGATAAAGCAAACCAATCCGCGCAAAGTCACGCACGGACAGCGCCAGTCTGCCGTCACGATCCGGCCGTCGAAATGCGTTGAAGGTGAAGGCGTCCTCAAACTGGAGCGGCCCTGCCAGATGGGTTCGCAGAACCTCGGTGCCGTTCGTCTGGAAAACTTTTTGCGTCAGGAGTTCGTAATAGAGCGTCAGGGCAAAGTCGTTGTAGGAATACGCAGCGCCGGGAATCTCGGCGAAACCGTAACCGGACGTTTGCGACGCTAGATGCCGCCAGGTGATGCCGCCGTCTTTGCCCTGGTTGAGCGTCTTCAACCTTGGCTCGAAGTCGGCGACCTGGTCGTCCACGCATTTTAGCCGGCCCTCCTGCACCGCCATCAGCAACAACGTGGAGAGAACTGGTTTGAATGCCGAGGCCACATCGGAACTCCGGCTCTGGTCGCCCCACGAATAAACCAGGTAGCCGTGCCGCACCACGCAACCGCGACCGCCCACCAGGTTCTGGAGCGCGTCGAGTTTCACGCGCGACAATCCGACCTCCTCGGGGGTGCGGGTTTCCCATTGCGCGCCGGGAAAGACTCCAGCCAGGCAAGCAATGCAACCGGCGCAGGCGATGAAAACAAGGATCCAGAGTCTCGGCAGTGAACGTGTCATGTCCTGCGTTCGATTAAGAAACCAACATTGAAGCAACTCGCGGGCGGGGCGTGTCGTTTGCGGATGCTTTGGATTAGCTTCGGCCTGCATGTTGCCACGGGAACTGAATTCTCGGTTCCGGAATTCGATTCAAACTAGCGAAGCGGGTTGCGATTGCAAAGCTGGGAGTTGCAATTGGGATGGTCCCTACACGCGCGAACAGGCGGCGTTCCCGGCCAAGAAGCCTGCACGACTACAAATTCTGGCCGCTCATAGGCCGCGTGGACAACATCTTCGGTGACTGTAACCTGGTCTGCTCATGCGCGGTGATGGAGAATGACGCGAGTTGAACTGATCGCTCTTTCACTGCGGAGACGTAGAGGCGCGGAAACTTAAGACAATTCAAACTGTTAACACTCCTGCGCCACGCGGCGGAAGTGGTAGCCGATGATGGCGAACTCAATGGCGTGGCGAAATTGATGCGGGCGGCGGAGCAGCGTGCTCCAAAAAAACCGCCAGTAGGCCACGCGTCCACGATACCAGATACCCAAAAGCCAGAAAGATTTCACAAACGCCATGAAGTCCGCGCCGGACAAGCGCAGGCGTGGAGCACTGGTGCGCTGGTGGTTTTCCAAAAAAGTTCGGACGCGTTGGTAATACACCTTCGGTTCGTAAAGCTTCTTCATCAGTTCGCGATAGCCGGATTGGAGGAACTCGCGGTTGAGCTTAGGTTTGAAATTCAACGCGCCATCTGTGTTGTTCCCGCTGGTTTCGGTCTCGAGCCGGCCTTCGGTTTTCAGGCGTTTGTAGAGGCGCGTTTGAGGTAGGGCGGCGAGCAGGCCAACCATCGCCGTCACCACGCCGGAGCGTTGGATAAACTCGAATTGACGCTTGAAGATGTCGGTCTTGTCGCTGTCGAAGCCCACGATAAATCCGCCCATGACCTCCAGCCCGCGCTGTTGCAAGGTTCGCACGGCTTCCACGAGGTCGCGCCGATTCTGAAGCTTGCGACATTCCTCGATGGATTCCGCGGAAGGCGTTTCGATGCCGACGAACACTTTTGTGAAACCGGCTTCCACCATCAGCGCGCACAACTCCGCGTCGTCCGCCAGATTCACGGACGCCTCGGTGAGGAAGCCCATTTCCGCCTGCGTGCGCCTGCGCCACTCGACGAGTTCGCGGAGCAACAAGCGCGTGCGCCGTTTATCGCCGATGAAATTGTCGTCCACGACGAAAACCATCTCCTTCCAGCCACGCAAACGCAGCGCTTCCAGTTCGGCGATCAGTTGCGCGGGAGATTTTGTGCGTGGCACGCGACCGTTCATCACGATGATGTCGCAAAACTCGCAATCGAACGGACAACCGCGCGAGAACTGCACAGACATCGTCACGTAATTGTGGAGGTTGATCAAATCCCAGCGCGGGATGGGCGTCTGCGCGAGGTTTGGCCAGCCTGTAGGCTTGTAGATGCGCTGCAAGCGGTCGTGGCGCATGTCCTCAATGAGTTGCGGCATGATTTCCTCGGCCTCACCCAGAACAAAATGCTGAATCTCCGGAAACGCTTCGTGCCCCGTGGTGAACAGCGGCCCGCCGGCGATGACGCGTTTGCCGTGCGCCACGCAGCGCGCGACGATGTTCTTTACGGATTCCTTGTGAACGATCATCGCGCTGATCATCACGAAATCCGCCCAGCGAATATCGTCATCATTGAGCCGCTCGACGTTCTTGTCCACGAGCCGCAGTTCCCAATCGCGCGGCAGCATGGCGGCCACCGTGAGCAAACCGAGCGGCGGGATAGAGGACTTCTTGGAAACGAATTTGAGCACGTGCTTGAAACTCCAGAACGTGTCGGGCGTTCGCGGACTGATCAAAAGAATTTTCATGGTGAATGGCAGTTCGGCCAACCGCAGAACAAAGTAAACCATCCGCCGATCAGGTTCGAGACAAATCTGACGATCTCAGAGACTGCCGAGGTTGAAGGCAATTGCCTCGGCTGCCTCCAAAGGCGACCGCGTTTAGGCGAACATGACGTGTTCGAGCGCGCGGCCAATCTTGTAAATGCGGATGCGACTATGGAGCACGCCATCGCGGTAGCCCGGAGTGTCGCCTTCGTCCAAAAAGGCTTCGCCGCCCGGCAGGATTCTCCCGCGATCCACCGGCGAACGGATGCGGTTGGCTGGCCTGCGAGGGTTACATTCGGCCAGAATGTCTTTTTGCAGCTTGCAGGCGTATTACGCCAGGTCGTGATAGGAATCCGCCAGTGATTGGGAGGAAAAATCCTCCCACGCGCGCGGGTAGAAACCATTCGTGGAGCTGGCGATCGGCGGGCGAACCGTGTTCAGGTCGCCAATGCCCATGTCCCTTAGCGCTCGCGACGTCAAGGTTCTGATAAGGTAATTGCGAAATCTTTCAACGGAGCAAAGCCGGCACGAAGAAGGAGTAATTCGGGAAGCAAGCCGCGACGCGTCCGTTATTCTCGCCAAGGTCGCTCCCGCTGTAAGCGTTAGCCTGCTCTGCGAGTATCATTCGCACCTCCGATCGTCTGCACTAGAACAGGACAAGGCGTCTCAAGTTAGGGCAGATTACCAAGCGCAATGAGTTCAACGCCGCGGATAGCCACGAAATCCAGCGAGCCACCCGCTTCGTTTGGATTTACGATGCAGCCTGAATTCGCGGATATCGTCCAATTCCCTTGACCTCCCCACTTGCAGGAATTGGCGGACATGACTTGGAACACTTCCGCCCCCTCAAATCTCAATTTTCGGCGGAGAACTTGCTCTATCCCTCAAAGCCTTAGCTATAAAGCCGGACTACGGAACATGAAACTGTTAAAACAGAAGTGTGAGTGGCCTCCCTCCCGAACCCGGGCGGGGATGACGCTGGCCGAGGTGATGGTGGGGGTTGGCGTGATGGGGATTATGTCGGTGTCGCTCTATGCCGGGTTTGCCTTTGCGTTTGCGGAGATTCGGCTCGCGCAAGAAAATGTTCGGGCGACGCAGATCCTTGAGGAAAGGATGGAGGTCGTCCGCCTGCTTAACTGGGATCAGGTGGTTAATCTTCCGGGCTATATCCCCATGTCCTTCACGGCACCGTTTTATGCGGACAACCCGACCAATCCACCTTCGGGCGCTTTCTCTTATACCGGGACCGTGCTGGTAACCAACGCGCCGGTTACCGAAACCTATGCGAATGATTTGCGGATGATTCAAATTCAGGTGAGCTGGCCCTCAGGCAATGTCATCCGTCAACGGCAAATGACCACTTTCGTAGCCCAGTATGGAGTGCAAAAATACATATATTAGTTCCGGAGACCGGGCGGCATTCACGCTGGTCGAAGTGATGGTGGCCTCGGCGTTGAGCCTGGTGGTCGGCACCGCCATTGCGCTGCTCGCCTATTACAGCAGCCGCAGTTTTGTGGCCATGACCCATTATACGGAGATGGGGCAGCTCAGCCAGCTTGCGCTGGACAAAATGTCGAGGGACATCCGGCAGGCGCACGTATTGACGGCCTACGCGACCAACAGCCTTACGTTTAAGGATGTTGATGGCAATCCCCTCCAGTTCACTTACGACCCGACGGCACGGACACTGGTGCGGGTAAGCGGTGGGGAAACCAACACGTATCTGAAGGAATGTGATGCGCTGCAGTTCTGGATTTACCAGCACACGATGAAATCAAACACGTTTGACTGCTACGATCCAGCTTACGTAACCAACGCCCGGGTGATCCAGGTGACCTGGAGCTGCTCGCGCCCAATCTTGGGGTTAAAAGCGACGACGGATAACGTGCAGTCCTCCAAAATTGCCTTACGCAACCATTAGCGAGCATGAAACTCTTATCAAAAAAACGGGAGCAAGGCAGCGTCCTGGTGATCGCCATGATCACCGGTCTGGCCATCGGCATTGTTCTGGCCAGTTTTCTCACGCTGATATCCAGCAGATACAAACTGACCATGCGCTCGACGGCTTGGAATGCGGCCATGCCGGTTTTGGAGGCCGGCATCGAGGAAGCCCTGGCGCATGCGCATAAAGACCCCATGAAACCCTACACCGACGGCTGGACGGCGACCGTGATCGGTGGACAAACTGTCCATACGAAAACCCGGAAACTCCCGGATGGCAGCTATTTTTACGTGGCGCTCTACAACGCCAACTCAGCCACCCCGGTGATCTATTCCTCGGGCTTTACCCCCTCACCGCTGGAAAAAGACAAGTACATCGCGCGCCTGGTTCGGGTTGGTACCACCAACCCGCTGAGCATGTTCGTCCGGGCCATTACCACCACTCAAAATGTCAAACTTAACGGCAGCGTGCTGGTGGACGGCTACGACTCGCTAATCGGTGGTTACAATGCTTCAACCAACCGGTACGCGACCGGGGCCATCGCGACTAGAGGGTCGGTGGATGTTCAAAATGCGAATGTGTATGGCAACGTGACGAGCGGGCCCGGCGGCACTATTAACGTCCTCAATGGCGCAATCGGGGACGTTGCCTGGAATGCCAGCAATACGGGGGCTCAACCTGGCTGGACCAATAACAATTTCAATGCCGCATTTCCCGTTAACACGCCGCCGAGCGGCGGCCCGTTCCTATCGCCGGTAATTACCTCGGTCGGAGGCTCCAATATCATGTATCTGGCAACCGGCACGAATCAAACCACAAGTCTCTCCCTTTCCCAAGCCAAAGACCCGATGATTGTCACCGGAAATGCCACCCTCTGGGTGACCGGGGATGTCACCCTTTCCGGGACCGGTATTATTGTGATCATGCCCGGCGCCAGCCTGAAGCTGTACATCGGAGGGGTGGCGAAGATCGCCGGTGGCGGTGTGCTCAACGGCACGGGCCTGGCGTCCCAATTCAGCCTTATCGGGCTGCCGGGCAATACGAGTATCACTTACAGTGGCAACTATGCCTTTATCGGAACCATCAACGCCCCGCAAGCGGATGTCGAGATGAACGGCACGCCCGAGCTATACGGAGCCGTGCTTGCAAAATCGTTCTATGCCGTCGGCGTCTCTGCCGTTCACTATGACGAGGCCCTGGCCACGGCAACCGGTCTGGTAGTGACCAGTTGGAAGGAATTGTAATGAGATGCGGCTTGTAGGCCCGAACGGGGTGGGTCGCCTGGCGACCCGGCGGCTAGAGCCTGTACGAAGATTTCCATCTGGCTTCCGCGCGGATATTTTTAGTGTCCCGGCAGACGGATAAACTCTTACTGCGCGATTGTTAGGGCCGGAACCCGGCGTCCACCAGAACTGGCATTCGGCCAGCTTGGCGAACCGGAAACAGCTTTAGCAGCAGCGTCAATGAAAGATGCACGGCAGAAAACCGAGCCACCGGTGCTGCCCGCTCCGGCGGGGGCGGGCCGGTCTGCATCTCCGCGTGATCTTTGCCGGCTCATTTTCTTGATATTCGCGCTCTGGGTTCCGATGGCGACCCGGGCCGTTGACCCGTACGCCGCCGTGCTCGACAATTACTTCGCGGCCGAACGTGAGGATGCCGACCGGGCCAAGCCCGATCTGAATGTGAGTGCGGCGGAATCGAAAATTTCTGATCTCGAGAGTGCGCTCAAGCTCGAAACACAAAAGAAGGCCCAAGGACCGCAGGCAGCCCCGCCAACCCCCACCAAACATCGCAACGGCCTGTTGCTGATGGTTGCGTTGCTGCTTGGCGGCGCGTTGGCATTTCGGAAGATCGTTGACCTGCATAACGGGCGGTTTAATCCTTGGGCGCTTTCGCCTGTCGCAGCGGCGAATTCCTTGTTGAAACTTCGCACCGAGGAAGAAGCCCTTTCCGAGTTTCTCCTGACCTTCAAGACGGGCCCAAAGGCGCTGCCTGGCGACTCCCCTTTGGTTGCCGCTGCCTCCGCGGAGAGCGAGCCCGTCACCCTGTTCTTTGCCAAGGCGCCAAAACTCCTCGGGCGGTTGCGAAAACTGCTTCAGAAAATCAGCGCGGCGACGAACGAGACCGCCCGGCGAACCATGCTCACGGACCTTCACCGCGAGTTGCGCGCCCTGAAGGGCGCGGCCGGCTTTCCAGAGTTGCTGCCCGTGTGGCAAATGGCCGCTGCCGTGGAGGGTCTGGTCAAACAACTCACCGACAACGCGGGCAACATCACCCCTTCCACGCTCCGAACCGTGGCCGGCGGTGTGGATTTGCTGAAGGACTTGTGTGTACCAGGATTGCGCGCGGATCTTTTGACTCATCCGCCCATCCGGCTGCTGGCGGTGGACGATGACCTGATCAGCCGCAAAGCCGTATCTCTCGCGCTGAAAAAGGCGCTGAATCAACCCGACCTCGCCGAGAACGGTGCGGCGGCGCTGGCCCTGGCCACGGAGCACGCCTACGGCGTGATTTTCCTGGACGTGCAAATGCCAGGGATGGACGGCTTTGAAGTCTGCACGAAAATTCACGAGACCGTTCCCAACGCGGAGACGCCGGTGGTGTTCGTCACCTGCCGAAGCGACTTCGACTCGCGCGCCAAGTCCGTTCTCAGCGGCGGCAGCGATCTGATCGCCAAACCGTTTCTGACCTTTGAGATCACGGTCAAAGCCCTCACCCTCGCCTTGCAGGGGCGGCTGCAAGGGTCAAGGGTCGTGGGAAGTGTCAAGTTTCAAGTTTCAAGTGTTCAGCACGAACTTGAAACTGAAAACTTGAAACTTGAAACTTTCGGCAAAACTGAAAACTTGAAACTGAAAACTTGCCCGGGCGCGGCGGCGGTGCCGGAGCTGTTCACGGACGGCCATCGCCAAAGCCAGTTGCTCGTCGGCCCCGCCGCAACAGGCGAGCTGTCGCCGGGCGAGCTTACCCGTGCGTTTTTGACCCGCGCGTCGGCCCAGCTTGGGCCGTTGCGAGAGCTCATTCAGGCGATCTTCCAGACGACGGATGAGCACGCCCGGCAGGAAATCCTGGGGGACTTTTACGTTCGCTTCAATTCATTGATGCCCAAGGTTGACTCCACAGAAGGGCATCCGGCTCTGCGCCTGAGTGCTGCTTTGGAAGGACTGCTCAAAAAGCTCCTGCAGAATTCCAAGCATGGCACCTCATCCAGCCTGCTCACCATCGCCACGGCGGTGGATTTGCTCCAAGATTTGTGCGCGATGCGAGTGAAGCCGGACCTGGCCACCAACCCTCCGATCCGCCTGCTGGCGGTGGATGACGACCCCATGGCCCGTCGGGCCATTATCTGCGCCCTGCAAATGGCGTTTGACCAACCGGAAAGCGTGGACAGCGGAGAGACGGCGCTCGCCCTGGCAACGGAAAAACCGTTCGACGCGATTTTCCTGGACGTGCAAATGCCGGGCATGGATGGTTTCACGGCCTGCCTGAGAATTCACGAGACGGTTCAGAACCGCACCACGCCGGTGGTGTTTGTCACCGGCCATAGCGACTTCAAAGCCCGCTCCCAAGCAACCGTCAGCGGCGGCAGCGATTTCATGGGCAAACCGTTCCTAACGGCTGAAATCACCGTCAAAGCGCTCACGCTCGCGCTGCGCGGTCGGCTTCAAAAACACAAGATGGCGCAGAACGTGACGCTGATGCCGAAGGAAGAAGGACCGAAGCCAGACAACTTGGTCCCGCCGTTTGCCTGAAAGCCCCCTAGGTTCGGCGAGGTGCGCCCACGGTCTATTTGCGACCTGCATGCCTGTAACTTGGGGCGGGAAAGGTGGATCACCCCGCGGAATCCGTTCGCTTCGATTGACCAGACGGACGTGGTCCCGCTCGTGAGAATCTGCGATGCCGGTATTGAACAATTCTCCTCCAATGGTTTCGCCCGCTGGCCACGACGGAGTCAACCCCAACGCAAATGCTTCGACCTACATTGGCCATTGTTATCAACAATCACCAGAACCGATTGAGCAGAGAAATTTTGTAGCGCGGGATGGTTTCCGATCGGGATCAGAAACCAAGCGGTAAACCTGCCCTCTGCCACCCCCGGCGCGACCACAAAATCCAACGACAACCAATAACAGCTTGATTTCAAATTTGCTGCTGGTTCCAATCTACACATGGAAGAAAAGAAGATCCTCTTTGTTGACGATGAAGAAGAGTGGCGCACGGTGGTGGCGACTGCCTTGGGCGGAATCGGGCATGAGGTCTTGACGTGTGCATCTGGCGGGTTCCCCGGTTAGTGATTCCATAGGTGATCCCAGTGAC
>CAYIOH010000104.1:0-9876 GCA_964364975.1 uncultured Bifidobacteriaceae bacterium | reverse complement strand
GGGCGCAAAGCGCCTCGGAGCGACATTTTGACTGCCAGACGCTGGTAAAATGCAGCGCCGGGTTTTGTAAGAGGCTCTTACTTCACCCGATTCAAAGCGCTCGTATGCCGGCTCTTCTTGCGATTGGCGGTGGCTCGGTGTACAACGCCGGATTTAACGGCTTTGTCAAAGGCGGAAATCACGTTGCGTAGCGCAGAAGCGGCTTCGTCCTTCTTGCCGGCGGCCACGAGGGCGCGATAATCTTTTTCCACGTGGCGCAGGCGCGACAGGATACTGCGATTGTGCAGATGCTTGCGCTCGCTGTTGCGCATGCGACGTTCGGCGGACTTCGTATTCGGCATAAATCAGTTCAAGCTCTCAGTGCATTTGAATTCAAGGCGCGCAACAGTAGCCCATCACCCGCAAATGTCAACGGCCAAGCAACACGGCCAAAGCGCCACAGGAACAGAGGCGGTCGCGCTGGATTTCTTCATTCAACCCGCCGCGAGGGAGACCGAGGTCCGAACATTTGGCGAGACGCTCTTCCCGCCGGATGAATTTTGAACTTTCCATTTTGCCCGCTTGCTGGCTTGGTGTTTGGCGGCAAATGAAAACCTACCCGGTTTATCTGAACGGCAATTGGACCATCACGGGGGACTCAATCCCGGTGGTCAATCCAGCCGACGCTGAAGTCTTCGCGCGCATGACGGTCGTGGATGCCATGCACGTCGCCCAGGCAATCAAGGACGCGCACACTGCGTTCGCCGGTTGGCGGCATGTCACCGGCAAAGGCCGCGGCGAATTGTTGTACAAGATCGCCACCGAACTGGAGCGCCGCCGCGAGGAAATCGCGCGCATCATCTCGGTGGAAAACGGAAAGCCGCTGACGCAAAGCCAGGGCGAAGTGGCGCTGGCCGTGGACCATTTGCGCTGGTTTGCCGAAGAGGCGCGGCGTGGTTATGGCCGCGTGGTGCCGCAACAGGCCGAGGAAAAACGCCATCTGGTCGTGAAGACGCCGCTTGGAGTCGTGGCTGCCATCACTCCGTGGAATTTTCCGCTCATGCTGGCGGTGCGCAAGGTTGCGCCCGCGCTGGCCGCCGGCTGCACGGCGATTTTGAAACCGGCCAGCCAGACGCCGTTGTCTGCGGTGGCGTTTGCCGAATGCGTGGATGCGGTCAAACCGCCGAAAGGTGTTTTCCAATTGGTCGTGGGTCCGGCGGCGGAGATTGGCCGGGAGTTCTTGAACAACCCGCTTTGCCGCAAGCTCACGTTCACTGGTTCAACCGAGGTGGGCCGGAAGTTGATCGAGGGCGCGGCGCGGCACATCAAACCGTTGTCGCTCGAACTTGGTGGCCACGCGCCGGTGCTTGTGTTTGACGACTGTGATCTCGATCAAGCGGTCAAACACACCATCATCGCCAAGTTCCGCAACACCGGCCAGTCGTGCATCGCGGCCAACCGTATTTACGTCCAGCGCACGATTTACGCCGGCTTCGTGCGCGCGTTCGTGGACCAGACCAAGTCCATGCCAATGGGCAGCGGTTTGGATCCGCAGACGCAAATTGGGCCGTTGATTGACGAATCCGCCGTCGCCCGCGCCATTGAGCACGTGCAGGACGCTGTTTCCGGCGGTGCGAAATTGCTTTGCGGCGGCAACCGCGGCAACGGGCCGGGATTTTTCTTCGAGCCGACCGTGCTGAGCGACGTGGCGCGCACGGCGCTTTGCATGTTTGAAGAAACGTTTGCGCCGATTGCGCCCATCACGCCGTTCGACACCGAGAGCGAGGCCATCGAACTGGCCAATGGCTCGAACTACGGCTTGAGCGCGTATGTCTTCACGCAAGACTTGAAACGCATGTTCCGTCTGGCCGATGTGCTCGAAGCCGGCATGATCGGCATCAATGACGGTCTTCCCACCACGTCGCAGTGTCCTTTTGGCGGCGTGAAGCAGAGCGGTTGGGGACGCGAACTCGGCAGCGAAGGGATGGAGGCGTTTCTCGAAACGAAGCACGTCTCCATCTCGATTGACTAAATCACGGAGAAGTCAACGAAGCTTGCCAAACGGTAACGCGGCAATAGAAAGCGAGTGACACGGTTTCCCGAGCCGCTTCAATCCTCATCCTCTCGGCTGGCTTGGTTCGCTTCGCAAGACAGCATTTCTATCGTTGACCGTCACTGGAAGAGATGCCAACAGGCTTCAAATCGCCGGACTTTGTTCTCTCCCAAATTTGGCGAAATTGCCCCTCATCACATTGTCCAATGATTTGCACTGTCGTTAGGTATTCGTTGAAATGGAGGGGGCTGCCCGGCTGGAAGCGCTTCTCAAAGGGCAGTTTTACTCCAGGCGCCCATTCAGGAATAGAACCGCTAAATTCGCCAATCGGCATTGAACGGTATCTCGGGTTGTGAACGTCGTAATTCCACAGGTTTGCTGTGAACCTGCAGTTATGCAATACCTGCCCACTGTTATTGACCACTACGGGATATCGCGCGCCCCCGCCAGGTATCGGCTCAAGCCGAAAATCGAGAGGGGCAAATGATGTGCACTTGGGGCCTTGGCAGCCAATCAAAAATGTGATGCCGAAACACGCGAACAACATCTTCGGGGCCATCCGAATTGCCTTGAGCCAGTTTTTCATGGTTCTTCTCCGTTTGTTGTTTTGAGGTTGGTTAAGCTGTCTTTGTTACTGATAATTTCTCGTCTGTCTTCAGACAAGGCGTTCTACACCCGCGCGCGCGTCAAGCACCGCCAGAGTGCCCGCCGCATGACTTTGAACTTTTAGCGAACCTGGCGGAGAGAGTGGGATTTGAACCCACGGTGGGGTATAAGCCCACGCACGCTTTCCAGGCGTGTGCCTTAAACCACTCAGCCATCTCTCCGTCGGCGGCGTAAATGTGACGCTCACTTCATGCTGAAGCAACCATTTTTGCGCGATGCGGATCACCGGCAATGGGAGGGATTTATTCGGTATCTCGCGCCAGTTTCAGCGCACGCCGAAAGATTGGCCGGGTTGGCGAGCGTCGGGCAACTTCCTTGAAGCCAGCTTTGCGAAAAGCCGAAGCCAGCCCCGTGAAAACGAACACGTCGGATTGCTCGCGGCTTGGCTCGATGGGATAGCCTTCGAGCAGGCGCGCGCCGTGACGCTTCGCGAATTTGGCCGCAGCTTCGAGCAATTGAACCGTGACGCCGCGTCGGCGGTAGCCATGCGCGACAAAGAAACAGGAAACCGACCAGACTGGTTGGTCGTCCACCGGCTTGAGCACTCGCGAGCCGGCAAGTCGCACGTAACTCGCGCGCGGTGCAACCGCGCACCAGCCTACAGGCTGACCATCTGCGTAAGCGAGCAGACCCGGTGTTTGATCGGCCCTGACGAGAAAGCGCATGGCTTTCCGATTGCCTTCACCTTTTTGAGCACGCCATTTTGCCGCTGGCAACCGCCACCACATGCACCAGCAACCGGCACACGCGCCGTTCTTGCCGAAGAGTTTTTCAAAATCCCGCCAGCGTGACGGGGTGAGCGGGTGAACCTTCACTTTCAGTTTTGTGCGCATTCCTCGGGGTCGTTACAGAGTTGGAATGTCAAATCCGTATTCCCGGCAAAACTCCTCGACTGGCGCGCGGATTTCCACCCGCCGACGGAGGAACGGGTCGTGATACGCTAGGCGCACCGCGCGCAAACCGAGTCTGAGCTTTTCCCGTCCCCGCCCGTAAACGTCATCACCTACGCACGGACAGCCCGACTCTGCCAGGTGAATACGAATCTGATGGGTGCGGCCTGTGAGCGGGCGTGCCGCGATCAGCGTGAGGCGCGCGGCCGTCCCGGCCGCAGCGCGTTGAGATTCCGCGGGTTGTTGAAATTGTCTCTGCCTTGCTTGTGAAGCAGGTGCTGCGGCCGGGACAGCCGCGCGCCGATCGTTTGTCGCCAGCACGCGGAAATGCGTCTCCGCTTCCTTGCCTTCGCGCTCGTCCACCGTCATGCGGCCGATTTGACCGGGCGCGGGGCCGAGTTTCAGTCGGCAGGTCCACTCAGTTTGCTTCGGCGTGCCCGCCACGACGGCGAGATACGTCTTCTCCATCCGCCGGCTTTCGAACAATTCCGAATACGATTCGACCGCGCCTTGGCTTTTAGCGAACAGCAAGATGCCCGTGGTCTCCGCGTCGAGCCGATGCACAAACTTAAGGAACTTCAGCCCGCGCGACCGCGCCCAAAAATCGCCCGCCGCAATCGAAGAGACCAGCGCCGCCTGCAAATTCCAATTCGTTTTCTGCCACGAATACGGCACGAGCATCCAGCCCCGCGGCTTGTCAATCGCCAGCACCGACCGGTCTTCGTACAAAATCGGGATCGGCTCAACGCCGGGTAATTCGATGCGGTTTGGTTTGGCCATCAGAGTTGATGTGGGGAAGCGTCAACAAACGGTTTCAATTCAGCCGGCGTGCTGAACACTTGCCAGAGTTCGGTTGGCACGCGGCGGAATGTTTTCGCATAGCGCGCGGCGCTTGCCGGCTCGCCGGTCACGTC
This sequence comes from uncultured Bifidobacteriaceae bacterium, assembly GCA_964364975.1. GTDB lineage: Bacteria > Verrucomicrobiota > Verrucomicrobiia > Limisphaerales > JADLHS01 > JALOTT01. Next base: position 5,374 of record CAYIOH010000104.1, on the reverse strand, counting down.
GCGAATGTAGATGGCTGTGATTTGCTGCGGATATTTCCGCGCCAGCGCAGCGTAAATCTCGGGGTCGCGCTCGCCTGAGTCACCGATGAGGATAAAGCGCCGATGGGGGAATTGCCTGAGCAAAGGTTCAATGACCGTGGGTTTGTATTTCTCCGGGTTGGCGAACAGGCCGGGGAAGCTTCGATTCTTCCAACGAAATTCCTTCAGCGCGAAAGTTCCGCGCGGAAAACCATGCGCGTTCACAAACTCCGCGAGCGGTTCGTAGAGTTGCCACGGGCTGGCTGAGACGTAGTGAAACTGCGCCCGATTTGAGCGGGCGAGACTTTGATAAAACTCCGCCATGCCTGGCACCGGCGCGAACTCGCGCAAAAAGGTATTCCGCAACATCGCGTGCCGGTCGCGCACCTCGGAGATCTTGATCGTGTCGTCAATGTCCGAGATCACGCTTAAGCCTTCCTCCTCCAGAAAAATCACTTCACCAGAGAACGACCGCGCATCGTTGGGCGCAAGCACCGCCGTAAACGGAGCGCCGGTTTCCGACCGGGCGTGTTGGAGTTCACGCTTTAGCGTGCCACCCGAACAAGCTAAAGCTTGAACTCCAACTTGAAGATCGCGCCGGATTGGAGACCGGCGCTCCGATGCCGGGTCGCGCAGCACAAATTCCCGCGCGAACCGTCCGTCCGCACCCGATTTCCCGGCGGAGAAAATCTGACCGCCGCAGCGCACGAATATTTTCTTTCCCCGCTCATGGTCCACGAGAAACGACCGCGCCCGCTCATTGAAGACCTTTTCCTCCAACGGAGTCATATCCACGTCTTTGAGGTCGAGCGCTTCGCGCAACGCCGCTGTCAAGACGCCGCGCTTTTCCGGCTCGAACACACATCCGCGAATCTCCACCCGCCACGCCGCCTCGCCCGGTACCCGTTGGGCAACGGTGGGATAGAAAATGATTCTTTCATCCGGTTTGAGCTGAATTTGATCGTCGCCCAAGCAGACGACGCAGGAAATCAGCAACAACCCGATGGTTCGCGGAAGTTCCATCAACTTTTCTCCCCGAGTCGCCGCACCACCTCGGCGCAAATTATCTTCGCCGCGTCGGGGCAGCCGAGTGCTTTTGCGGCTTTCGCAAGGGTGGCCAGCCGTTTCGACGCGAGCAATTGTTCCACCCGATGCGGCAAATCTTCCACGCGATTCACCTTCACCGCCGCGCCACGTTCGAGCAGAAAATCGCTGTTCGCCGCTTCCTGGCCGGGAATCGGGTCGAGAATCAACAGCGGCCGGCCCATCGCCAGGGCCTCCGACGAAGTCAGCCCGCCGGGCTTGGTGATGATGAGGTCGGCCACCGCCATCAACTCGTGCATGTTCGTGGTGAACCCCAGCACGTGGGTAGGATGTTTGCGGTCCTGCGCGGCGAGTTTGCGGCGAAGGTCCTCGTTGCGACCCGCGACCACGATGGTTTGGAACGGACGCGCCACCTTGTCCAACTGGACGAGAACCTCGGCCACCGGCCCCATGCCGAATCCGCCGCCGAGCACGAGCAACACCGGTTGGTCATCGCGCAGGCCGTAATGCTTGCGGACGCCGCACGGATCAATTTTTGCGGAGAACTTCGCGGCTATGGGAATCCCGGTAACGACGATGTTTTCCGCCGTGGCGCCGCGCGCGACGAGGCGGGCTTTGGTTTCTTCCACCGCCACACAATACAAATCCACGACCGCATCCATCCACAACGCGTGCGCCTCGAAGTCCGTGATGATGCTGACGATGAACGGCGGCGAGTGATCCGCTGGAGTCCACGCTTTAGCGTGCTCTGCGGGAGGACAGCCTAAAGGCTGGACTCCAACCACGCGCTTCCGCAACCGACCCAACGTTTCGAACGGCAGGTAATGCGTACACAGCACGACATCAGGTTTGAACTGATTGATGAAGCGCACGAAGCGATGCCAGCTGGGAGTGGTGAAGAGCCGCCGCCACCGCGCCAACTTGCGCGCGCGCGCCGGGCTGTCGGTCTGCTTGAACAACATGCCCCACAATTCAGGCGCGTGCTCGACAAGCTTGTCGTATCCGCCTCGGTGAATGGTCTTGTGCAGCTTGGAAAAGAATTTCACCAGGTCCACCCGCTCGACGACATCGCGCGGACGCATTGCCCGCCAGGCTTCGTCCAAAGCCGCCGCTGCCGCGAGGTGTCCGCCTCCTGCCGTGACTGTCGCAATCAAGATGCGCATGGTCGGATGATGGTCGGCGGGGCAGGGGAGAGCAAGAATCTCGTGACAACGCTGCTTTAGAGTTTTCGCCATTGCGCGTTTCCGGTAGAACACCCGCGTGACTAATTCGTTTTGGGAACAGATTGCGACTGCCGACGGCGAAGCGCTGCGTTCGCAACCGCGGGAAAGTCGTGGCGTCGTGCTAATGAGCACGAGCGGCGCGATGACAGCGGATGCGGCGGGCATCCTCTCAGAGTGCGTGCGTGCGCTGCGTCCGGGCGGCTGGTTGTTCGTTTACGGACAACCACGCGAACTTCCCGCCTGGGGTGAACATCTCGTCCGCGCCGGCGACGAAACGTGGCGCATGGTATTCAAATACTGGATCGCGTTGGAGATTGATGACGCGCCCCGCGACGGTTTCCTCAAACCGAGCCATCGGGGACTGTTGATGTTCTTGAAAACAGACCCGCGTCGGAAATCGCCGATGCCTTTCCACCTAAACACGGCGGAGGTGAAAGTTCCGCACGCCTTCTGCGCCGCATGCAAACTGAACGTGAAGGATTGGGGTGGCAAGAAGCACCTGATGAATCCCAAGGGCACTGCGTTATCCGACGTCTGGCGTGATCTGCCGAAGACGCGGTTGAAGAATTCCCTCACGCCAGACGCTGTGCTCGAAAGAATTCGCGCGCTGACGGAAAGTGAAGGTGAGCGCGGATTACACGTGGTGCAGACCGCCTCTCAAGCTCGTAGCCGCGGACGTGAGTCCACGTCTGCTGATCTCCACCTTGGCGAGCGCCGACTCACGTCGTCGGCTACCACGTTTCCACGGGACGAAGTTCATTTGGGAGATTGCGTTTCGTTTCTCGAACGCGTTGCCGGGCAGCATCCGGAAGGCGTCTTCGATCTCGCATTTGCCGACCCGCCTTACAATCTGGCAAAGAACTACGACGCCTACGACGACGCGCTCGCCGATCAACATTATCTCGAATGGTGCAATCGCTGGCTCGACGGGCTGGCACGAACCCTCAAGCCTGGTGGCAGTTTGTTTGTGCTGAATTTGCCCAAGTGGGCGATACATCACGCAACGTTCCTGAACTCACGGTTGGAGTTTCGGCATTGGATTGCATGGGATGCTCTCTCCGATCCGCGCGGCAAGTTGATGCCGGCGCACTACGCGCTGCTTTACTACACGAAGCCGGGCGGGAAGCCGGTTTTCAACTACGCGGCGGTGGGCGCAAAGGCCAAAGGTGAAAACGTGTTGCCTCCCGATTCACTGAAATACTGCCTCCGCGCCGCGTGCGTGAAGAAGCGCAAACAACTCGGCGACGATGATAAAGTGGAACTGTCCGACATCTGGTTCGACATCCATCGCATCCGGCACAAACGCGACCGCGACGCGCACCCGTGTCAGTTGCCGGAAAAGTTGATGGAGCGAATCATCCGGCTCACGACCAACGGAGGCGGGCTGGTGTTTGATCCGTTTTGCGGCGCGGGCACGACGGCCATCGCGGCGATAAAGCTGGGCCGGCATTTTGTGACGACGGAATGTGACCCGAACTACGTCCGCATCACGAACGAAAAACTCGCCCGGATGAAGGAGCACGCGGATATGTTCGGGGAATTCACTGTGCCGCGACGTTCGACGCTTCGCCCACGGGCTTTCATCTCAAAGAAGGCGATTGAAACCCAACTCCAGCGACTCGCGCAGAAACTTGGCCGGGTGCCGACGGAGGAGGAAATTCATCAGAACGATGGAGAACTACTGGCGGCCATTGACCGGATTTATCCAAACCGCGGCGCGGCCTTGAAGCGATGCAAGGTGGCGTTGGAGTCCGTGCCGGCACGTTGAGAGAAACTCAACGCGTAATCCAGCCGCCGCCCAGAACGTATTGGCAAGCCGAATTACAAGATTGACAACCGACTCAGAACCATTCAGTCTATAACCAAACTCAGGTTCGGGTTGCTCCTATGTACCAATGTTTTGAAGATCAAGTTCTGCACGCTTGACCGCAAGTGAAAACTAAAAATTCCATTCTTCTTTGTTCTGTTCTAACGTCTTTCCTCAGCATCGTCGCTTTTGTGGGGCACGTGGTTGCGGCGTCACCCTCCTTTTCCAAGAAACCAACCGAGGGTGAATTCTACGGAAGCACCGACCCACAGGTGAAACCGCATCAAGGCAGAATAAGCGTGAAGTCTTTGGACTTGAGCCACCCGCCGACAGAAACGGAATTGAAGCTGGCTGGTGAACTGGGCAGCCCACTAAGTCCGTCCAAATCAGCCGATGCATCCAAAATCAAGGATGCCAGAAAACGAAAACTTCAGGAGGAGGACAATCTCCAGTTTGGACAAGCCATGTGCGCATGGAACCGCCACGAATATCCCGAGGCAGTGAAGCTGTTTAGGGAACATCGAACCAAACATTCGGACAGCCCTTGGGCGGGCGAGGCGGAACTGCACTTGGGGTGCAACGCCCAATTCAGCGGCAGTTGGGAAGAAGCTAAAAACAGCTTTGAATGGATTCTCAGCACTCACACCAAAGGCACCGACATTTATCAAAAGGCCAAGCTTCGGCGTTCCGTGCTTCATCTCGACCAGGGCGAACTGGACAAAGCCATCGAATCCTTCGTCCAAATGTTGGAATCCGAACCGGATTGGGAGCGCCGGACCTATGCCCAGTACTGGATTCGCGAGATCAACCTTTACAAGGGACACCAGTTGGCTTTACGCGCCTGCGGCAAGGACAGCCTCGCGTATATTTTGGCATGTAATGGCGAGCCGCAAAGGGCGGAAAAAGTGCGAACTGCTCCCGCAGCCGGCGAACACGGCTTTACGCTAGGCGAGTTGGCCGATTTTGCGCGCCAAAACGGTCTGACACCGGAAGCGGTTCGCGCCAACAACGCACAACTGGATTCTCTCCCAACTCCTTTCATCGGGCATTATACCGACCAGCATTTTGTCGTGATTACTGGTTTGGAACCAAACGCTGTCAAAGTATTTGATCCCCGCTTGCAAAGAGAAACCAAACTTTCTTCCGCTCAATTCGCTCAACAATGGTCCGGCTTGGCCTTGCTATTCAACAAAGCTCCGGCAGATATAAAACCCGCATCCGAGTTTGATTTAATCGGTGAAATGGGTGGTTGTTGCGGCGTTCCGCGCTATCCCAACCAACT
>CAYIOH010000103.1:0-9877 GCA_964364975.1 uncultured Bifidobacteriaceae bacterium | reverse complement strand
ATGATAAATCGAAGAGCTTGAGTGAAGACGAGTTCGGTTACCGCGACATGCATTACATCGTGCAATTGCGCGAAGATCGGGAACTGGGTCTGGCACCGGAGGAATGGGCCAGTATCGGCGAGCGCAAAGCAGAAATTCAGGTTCGTACCGTGCTCCAGCATGCCTGGGCGGACATTCTGCACGACCGCATCTACAAGACCGCGATTTCCGTCCCTTCCGAATGGCGGCGCGAAGCCAATCGCCTGGCTGCCTTGCTGGAGAAAGCCGACGAGTCCTTTGGCGGACTTGCGGACGCGTTGGATTCCCAAACCGCCACTTATGAGGTCTGTCTTTCTGAACCGAAGCTGACCCGGGAGATTGAGGCGTTAAATTGCATCCTCGCACTCGAGAAAGGCAGCGAAGCCCGATCGCTACTGGCGCTCAAACTCGCGAGAACTTTGATGACCGACGACGGCTGGAAGGACGCGATAAAAGTGCTCTCCGACAACCCGCGAACCTCCAACGATTTCGACTTGGAGTTGGGCTACGCTCTCTGCTGCGCCCACAAACACTCCCCCGCATCGCGCCCGTTCAAAGGCGGCCTGAAACGTCTGCAAGCGGTCGCCCTGCTCCGCCAACCGGTTGAATCCCGTGATTCCTATGCCCCGGACGTGCCCGCACCCACCGTCCGGCCAGGTCTGCGCGCCAAAGCCCTTTATCGCCTGGGGAAGATCTGTGCTTTGCACCTTAACGCGGTCGCTGAAGCGCGTGACTGTTTTCAAAAGGCGCACATTCTTCGACCGGAGAACCCTTACTATCACGTGGCCTATGTGCAGACCGAACTTCGACACCGCCGTGACGGCAACCTCCTGCCTCTGGCCGCCGCTGGCTTGCGCGCCGACATTGAGCGATGCCGTCAGCACGTGACTCTCGGAATCGAAATGCCCAGCGCGTTCTTCACCATCGCTCGCTGTCGGCTGTTACTCGGGGAAACCAGCGCGTGCCTTTGCGCTTACGCCCGCGTGATCGCAACACTTCTAGGGAATTGCGCCTGTGGGCCGGGCAGCCTGCTCGATGATGAAATCCTTACCGTCCAACAATTGTCAGGCTTGCAGCCGGCGCTCGCCGAACAAGTTTTGATCTTGCTTCACCTGACGCGTTGGCGCGCACACCGCGCTCAGAAGGATCAGTCGGCAGCCAACTCCAGCCGAGCCTGGCTGGAAAAGCGGCGGCAATGCCGTGGGCCGTTCCAAGCACCGGTGTTGTTCATCATTGGCGGTGCGGACCTGATGCCCCGCCGAAAAATTCAGGGTTACTTCGACCATTTATTGGAAGCGTTGGAATTCTTCCAGGGCACGGTCGTTTCCGGCGGCACCACCTCCGGCATCCCGGGCATGGTTGGCGACGTCACTCGCACACTTCGCCAACAAAACTCGGGAGCGTATGGTCTGATCGCTTACCTGCCGGAGCGCCTTCCGGCCGACGCGAAACTTCACCGCAGTTACAAAATCGTTGGCCGAACGCCCGGCAAACAATTCTCCGAACGTGAGTTGATCGCCTGCTGGCTGGATCTGTTGCTGGCTGGCGTCGAACCCGCGAAGGTGGTCGCCCTGGGCATCAACGGCGGGCGGATTGCCGACTTTGAATACCGGCTCGCGCTCGCTTTCGGCGCATCCGTCGGCGTGATGCGGGACAGTGGGCGTGCCGCCGCGGTTCTGCTGGCCGATCCGGATTGGAAGGACCACCCGCGCCTGTGCGTCGTCCCAGAAGACAAACTCGTCGTCTGGGCGTTCGTCAACCGGCACAATACGCCGGTGCTCTCACCCGACCAGATCGCCGCTGCGGCGCCCGACGCTCACGAATTCTACCGCCAGCGACGCTGGGAAAAGGGCGAGATAGCCGACGACGCCCTCAAACAGTGGGAACACTTGAATCCTGGCCTGCAGAATTCCAACCGCGAACAAGTCGCGTTCATCGCCAACGTTCTGACCAAGGCCGGCTTCAGCATCGTCACGACTAAATCGCCGCAGCCGATCAGATTTCGCAAGGACGAAATTGATGAGATGGCCGAGCGCGAGCACGCCCGTTGGATGATGGAACGGTTCAGCGAAGGTTGGGTCTATGGCAAGACCAAGGATGTGGCTAACAAGATCAGTCCCAACCTGGTTGGTTGGGATGAAGTGCTCGACAGGGTGAAGGAATATGACCGCGAAGCCGTTTCACTCTTCCCCGCCTTGCTCGCCAAGCTCGGCTACGAAATCCGCCGGCCACCCGAAACCTCAGAGTGATCCTCACTTCCACGGCGGAAGCTTGCCTTGCTCTTCGAGGCAGGTCAGCAGATAGCGCACAGTGGATGACACCGGCTGGCGATTGCGCAGTTCGGTCGCAGTAAGCCATTCAATCTCCAATCCCGCGCCAGGGATCGCCGGCCTTTTCGGCAAGGTCATCTGGAAGATGTGCAGGTTGTAGAGCTTCCAGATACCGTCAGCGTCGCTTTGCCGGTACTCCTTCACCTCATGCAACAGGCTCGGCAGTTCGTGTTCAGCCAGGGTCCGCCCCAAAACTTCCGCTGCCGCGCGGATGGCAGCGGCTTGCGGCTGCTCCAGGTGCATCCCTATCCCAAGGGCCGGATCCTGCCGCCGCCGGAGCTTGGTCATGGAAAAGGAAAAAGCGCCCCACTTGATGTTGTTGACCACCAGCATCTGCTCCCCGCATGCGATGATGGTGCCCGCGACTTCAACATTCTCTATTTTCATATTTGTCTCCTCCGGATTCAGCTTTGCCGTCATTTGGCTCCAATGATTGAACGTGTTGCTCCGCTCACGACGACGTTTGTACCAGCAGCGGAGACTTGAGGGAACACAAAAAGCTCACCGGTTCATTCCAGTTTCGGACGAAGCCGCGTCGCCGATGCGATACCGTTTCGAGTTGTGCGCAAACGGTTCGCGGGTTAAGAATCCCACGGTATGAGCAATTCCCTTCCCGTTCCTGCCTCGGGCGGCGCCATGGCAGACCCATTCCATCTCGAACCCAACAGGACCGGCTTCGAATCACTGGCGCAACACGACGGCTTCAAGTTCTGGTGGGCCTCGGACCTCGCCCGGTTGCTGGGTTACGAGGGCCTCGACTCCTTCCGCAAAGCGATCAACAAAGCCATGATCGCCTGCGACGGGTTGGGGATTCCCCTGGTGAACAACTTCATCCAGGAACGCCGCCTCGTGGCTGGCCGCGAGCAACTCGATTTCAGGCTCTCGCGTTTCGCCTGCTATCTCACCGCCATGAATGGCAACGTGAACAACCCGCTGGTGGCTCGCGCGCAGGCCTACTTCGTCACCTTTGCCGAAGCCTGCCGGCTCTATCTGGAGCAGGCCGAGGGCGTCGAGCGCGTGGGCTTGCGCGCCGAAATATCCGACCGCGAGCGAAGCCTCTCCGGCATGGCCAAGCAATCGGGCGTGGCCGATTACGCGCTCTTTCAAAACGCTGGTTACCGCGGCCTCTACAACATGGACCTGGCGAAGCTGCGTCAGCTCAAAGCCGTGCCGGCCGATCGCACGCCGCTGGACTTCATGGGCAAGGAGGAACTCGCCGCCAACCTGTTCCGCATCACGCAGACGGAAGCCAAGATTCGCAACGAGCGCCGCCGCGGCCAGGTTTCGCTGGAAACCACCGCCGAAGAAGTGGGCCGCCGTGTTCGCCACACGATGGAGGAAATCAGCGGCAACCGGCCGGAAGAGCTATCGCCGGCTCAAGACATCAAAGTGGTCCGCAAGAAACTCAAGTCCGCCCACCGGGAATTTCGGAAACTGGACCGACCGAAGAAGTGAACTCCGCAAAATCTCATCTATGATCGCCACCCGGCTCCCCGATTATCGAGAGCTTCCGCTGACCCTCCCGGAGATTGCCGAACTGGACCGCAAGCAGACCGCCGCCGACCCGCTCAAACTCTCCATCACCGGCCGACGCGAACGCCTGCTCATCCTCATTGACGCCCTCGACGAAGCCGGCGGCGACGGGCGCAACCCGCTGGTGGAAATGCTCGCGTGGAATGCCCAGCGCCTGCCCGACTGGCTTGGCCTCGTCGTCACCAGCCGCCCGGAGTTCGATGTCAAAACTCCGTTGCAGGCGTTGAATCCTTTCCCGCTCGACACCCAGTCCGAATCCAACCGCGCCGACATCCGCGACTACCTGCGGCGCGAACTGGCGTCGCCACTCCAGAACCGCCCGGACGCCGACCGCCTCGTGGAGCAAATCCTGGAAAAGAGCGAAGGCGTGTTCCTCTACGTCGAACGCTTCTGCGACGACGTCCAACACGGTCATCTCTCGCTGGACCGCCCAGAGCAATTCCCGCAAGGACTTGGTGGAATCTTCTGCCAATACTTCCAGCGTCAATTCCCCGACCTGGAAAAGTTCCGCAAAGACGTGCGCCCCGCGCTGCACATGCCGGACTGGATTGCTTGCGCTGCTGCTTTCGGGAATAACTGAAGCATGAAACGATGAACCACTCAGCACAAATAGCAAACCGTCAAATCCGCGTGTTCATCTCCTCGACGTTCCGCGACATGCAGGCGGAGCGCGACATCCTCATCAAGAAAATCTTTCCGCAACTTCGCAAGCTCTGCGAGCAACGCGCCGTCACCTGGACGGAAGTGGATTTGCGCTGGGGCATCAGAGACGAAGACGTGGCCGAAGGCAAAGTGCTGCCCTTGTGTCTGGAAGAAATTCAGCGCTGTCGCCCCCACTTCATCGGATTGCTTGGGGAACGATACGGCTCGTTGCCACGCGAGATTCCGGCTGAATTGCTTGAGCGCCAGAAGTGGCTTGAACAACATCGCGACAAATCCATAACCGAATTGGAAATCATCCACGGAGTGCTGCGCGACGAGGAGATGCATGGCCACGCCTATTTTTATTTCCGCGACCCGAAGTATCTCGAACGAGTCCCGAAGGATAAGCGGTCGGATTTCACCGCAGAGAACGAAAAGACCACAGAGAAACTCGAACGGCTGAAGAAGGAAATCCGCCGGGCACGCGACGAGCAGGTGTGTCAGTTGCGCGAAAGCTTTTCTGATCCGGAAGAACTCGGCGAGTGGATTCTTGATGACTTCAGCACGCTGATCGAACGGCTCTATCCGAAAGACCAAACGCCACACCCGCTCGACCAAGAAGCTGCACGCCACGAAGCATACGCGCGAAGCCGTCGACTCGCGTTCGTCGGACGCGATGATCTGCTTCGCCGCTTGGACGAACACTGGGCCACGCCCGGAAGGCCTCTCGTTCTCACCGGCGAATCCGGTTGCGGAAAATCCGCGCTGCTGGCCGAGTGGGTCGCCCGTTGGCGAAACGAACATCCCGACGATCTCATCATCCAGCACTACATCGGCAGCACGCCCGACAGCGCCGATTGGCAAAGACTCGTGCGTCGAATTCTTGAAGAACTCAGACGTGCCTTCGACATCACCGACGACCTTCCGACGACGCCGGACGCCCTGCGCAATGCCCTCAACACTTCGACAACGAAAGCCGCTGGTGCGCGCCGTGTCGTTCTCGTCCTCGACGCGCTCAACCAACTTGCCGACGACGGAGCAGCCAAGCACCTCGGCTGGTTGCCGGTTGTTTTTCCAAACAACTTTCACGTGCTCGTCTCCACGCTGAAGGGAGAGAGCTTGGAGGTCTTGCGCCAGCGGAAGTGCGAGATACAAGAAGTCCCATTGTTCAAACCCGAGGAAATCTTGACGGCGATAACGGCATTCTTCGAGCCGTTCGGGCGGCGGCAACTGCCCAAAGAGACGCTGGTAGCCCTCGCAAGTTCCACGGCAGCACTGAATCCGCTTTACTTGCGCGCGGTGCTGGATGAGCTTCGTCAGTTCGGTGACAACGCCAAGCTCAAAGCCAAGGCCGCCGACTATCTCTCCGCTCCAGATTTGCCCGAACTCTTCGACCGCATCCTCACCCGCTGGCATGACGACTTCGGAAAAGACCCCGAACGTCCCGACTTCGTTCGTCGCTCGCTCTGCCTCATCGCCTGCGCCAGGTTTGGGCTGGCGGAAGCGGAACTGCTCGACCTGCTCGGAAATGATAGCGAACCGATGCCGCGCCGTCCTTGGACGCCATTCTACCTCGCCGCCGAAAACGCCCTTGCGCTGCACTCCGGCTTACTCAACTTCGGCCACGACCACCTCCGCGCCGCTGTCCAGAAACGGTGGCTCGGAGATAACGAAACTATCCGCACCATTCATCTCGAACTGGCTGACTATTTCCAGAGCTGCGGCATTGAGCCGCGCTCTGTTGTCGAACTGCCTTGGCAGTTGTGCGAGGCCCAAATCTGGCACCGGCTCCACAACTTGCTCGCTGCGCCAGACGGCTTTGTGTCGGTTTGGGTCACCAGTGAGTCGGACATGCTCCGCTACTGGTCGCGTTTGGAAGCCGAATCACCATACCGCGCTGCAGAGGCTTACCGCGATGCCGCCTCCACACCACATCCATGGGGCGCGACAGAAACGACTGCGTTTAGGTTCCTTGTAGCCGATTTCTTAAAGCAGACAGGGAATCTTGAACTTGCTGCTAGCCTCTACCAACTCCTCATCGATTGCTACCGGGCTTCCGGCGACGATGCGATGCTGGAGCGGTGCTTGGGGAACTATGCGGGAATTCTACACGATTTTGGAAAGGTCGATGAAGCGGAAGCCATGCAAGCGGAGGCCCAGATGATTGCCAAGCGCAGCGGTGACTTGAAGAGTTACGCAATTGCCACTGCAGCCCGCGGTTCAATCTTCTTCGACCGTGGCAGATATGAGGAGGCCGACCAGATGTATGAGGAAGCCGAGCGGATTCGGCGTGATATGGACGACAGGCAAGGGCTGGCGTTCGTTCTCGGCAACCGCGCAGGTATTCGCGCCAAGAAGGGTGATTTGTCCGGAGCGATGACCTTGCTTCGCGAGCAACAGCAGATAGGCCGAGAGGCGGGAGCGGAGGAAATTGTTGCTGCTTCGCTTTTGAATGAAGGTTGGCTTCACGTTCAAAAAGGCCAGATTGAGGAAGCATCCCGATGCTACTCGGAAGCGGAACGAATCGCACGCGATCTCGGTCTCAAAGAACTATTTGGCCGGTGTTTGTTGAAGATGGCCAGCATCGCCGAGCACCGAAATCGTTTTGATGAAGCACTCGAACTTCTGATTCAGGCGGAAGCGGCATTCCGCCAAATCGGCCACACCGCATGCGTTAGGGATGCTGTGGGTAATCAGGGGGTGGTTCATTTGTTTTCCCGGCGTTTTGACGACGCATTGCGATGCTACCATGAGTCGGAGAGCATCTCCCGCCAACTGAGGGACGAAGCTGGTGTTGCAACGGCCCTGGGCAATCAGGCGATTGTTTTTTGGGACAAGGGTGACGGTCCCAAGGCTCTGTCACTTCTTCAAGATGCGGAGCGAATCTGTCGGGAACTAGGCGATGTCCATGGCGTAATTTTTGCCCTGTTTAACCAAGCTCGGATAAACCGCGCACTCAACAATTTCACCGAAGCAGCCGAACAAATTAGCGGGTGCCAAGCCTTGGCCAAGGGCTATGAGTTGCGCCGCTGGCAAGATGAAATTGAGAAGTTTCTGAATTCGTAAGAGCCAAATGTGAACAGTATGTCCCACAACAACACCAACCAAACAGAGAACACGCCATGAGTAATCCTGAATCATCACCAAAGCAGAAAGCAGCCGAATTCTGGGCCTCTACAAAACGCACGGAAGGATCCTGCGATTGGTGCAACTGCACCGTTAAGAAAGGCGATGGATTTATCGTCCCTGGCCCGATCTACATGATCGGCACGGGACCGATGGCCAGAAAGGTCGACGGTGGAAAGTATCTGCTCTGCGATGCGTGCTTCCTTAAGACCAACGGCGGCACGAACTGGCAGCGTTAGCCAACAACCGCCGCGTCTTCATCAGCAGCAGCTACCGCGACATGCGCGCGGAGCGGGATCATCTGGTCCCCGTCGTCTGTCACCCCGAGTTGCGCACGCCTTCGCCAAGGCTACCGGAGGCTGGGGAACCTTTGTCTCTTCCGACCGCCTGAAGGCGGAACTCGAGCAGAAGGCGCATGGATTTTCGTCTCCCACTCGCACCGCGACTTGGAGAAGGTCCGCCGAATCCGCAATGAACTTGAACGGCGCGGGCACAATCCGCTCCTGTTTTTCCTCAAGTGCCTGGAAGCGGACGACGCGCGCCTGCCCGATCCAGCCAATGCACAGCTTCGGCCTTGAGTTTCCGGTCAAACGCGCTGACGAGTTGGATAAAAGTCTCCTGCGCCGTCCAGGTTTGTGGAGTGCGCTCTTCCAGAAGACTTGCGGCCAGCAGGATCATGCCGCGACGGGTCAGCCAGAAGGAATGAAATACGAACTCGACCCCGCTGACCCGGGACACTTCTCCGGCAACACGAACCCAGAGAAGTCCCTCGCCTGATTTCACCCGAAGCTGTCCGTATCCTGTTACCTCGTGGCGGGGATTTGCGCCAATCCAGAAGCGGTAGCAGACCGTGACCCCATCCATTTTCCCGACGATTTGCGCAAGGCGCGTCCGCACGGCGATGCCGGCAGGACGGCGGGCAGAGATCAGCGGTTTTGTCGTCGTGTCTTCCATTCACCGCGAGCCTCAAACTTTCCCCGGCTGGTTCGGTGGTTCTTCCGGCCATACGCGCGGATTACCGTCGAACTCGGTATGCACCACCTCGCGGATGTCGCCGTCCAAGGGTTTGGGTTTGCCGGCCCGGATATGCACGCGGACGGGCACCCAAAGGACTTTCGAGGGGCGTCCGGCCGACCAAGGCAACTCGGCGGTGATTTGTTTGACCATCGTGGCCGTCCCGAAGGTGGCCGGGCCTGCCAAGCCGGACACTACCAACCACACGTTGCCCGCCGCACGACGTTGCGCGGCGATGATGCCGTACATCGTCCAGGCGTGGCCCGACGCGCGCACCTCGTGCAGGTTGTCCTCGAGGATGAAGGCGGACGATTCGTTCTTTTCGACACGTGCCGCCAGCTCGGGGTGGTCGGCCTGCAACTCGCGCGATCTCAAACTGAAGGCGCTGTGAAAATTCTCCGCCAGCTTTGACCGCCAGACGAAGAAAAACGGCATCGGTCGGGCGGGCGTGAAGTGTGGTGTTTCAAACGGCTGCACGCCAAACATGCGCGCAAGCATGATTTCACTGCTCAACGCGGCCAGCGGCGAACCAATCGAGATCACCGAGGCCTGGTCTTCTTCGAGGACGTGATACCACGATTCCGCGCGAATGGCGGTCGGGTCCACGGGACTGCGCCATAGCACATCTTCCATGTCGAATTTGCGATGCACACCCAGGAGAGAAGCCTGCGTTTGCAACTCCGATTGTGACCGGGTGTCCCACCGGCTGAGGTCCGTGCGCCGCTCTTCGGGCCGGGACTTGGCGCCAAGCATGAAGACCAGTCGCCGCGCGTCCACGAGCACCTCGATCACGCCCCGCGTTTCGAGGATGGGAATGTGTTGCAGGCTGAAGCCGTGTTGTTTGAAATAAGTGTGCAACGCCACGAGAATATTCCAACTCAGGCCGACCTGCTGTGGATTGTCCCGGATATTTCGTAACATTTTCCCGCTGACGCTGCAGCCAGTGCCGGCTTCGTCGTTGGCCTTCTTGATGAGTTCGGCCAGGCGATTGATGGTGATCGCACTTTCGGTTGCTTGGGCGATCAGGCGACTCACACGCAAGGGAGGCTTCGTGTACATGTACCCATTGCCTCACAGCCCGCCGGAGTTGACAAGGTCTTTCATGGCCAACTTTTGGCCGTGAGCGCGCAACGCTGTCGGATAGATTTGGCCGTTCGCAAACAACACTGACTGACAAATATGGTTCCAACCTGCCATATCCACGCTCCGTGATC